>NZ_SDFT01000212.1:0-15348 GCF_004916815.1 Pantoea sp. R102 | reverse complement strand
TTTGGCGTGGCGGCCTGCGCGGAGAAGGCGGCTACCAGCGACAGCGCCAGCAGTGAGGGAATAATTTTTTTCATGTTGTTTCCTTGCCTTAAAAAAGTAACGCGAGTTTACGAGAGCGCTACAGTGAAGAATAGTCAATTTATGGCTATGCATATGCCGTAAGGTTCTAAGCGGTGCGCTTCAGTTATAAGCAAGGGGGCGTGATGCGGTCGGATTAATCTGGCACACCTTATTTCCGCGCGCTTTATCAACCAAATCGCAACGAAAATTAAATCAACCTGAACCACCGGATAATTAACTTTACTTCGCTTTTCGCCCTCCTATAATAGCCGCAACTTCACACAGGAGAATTCAGTTGGACAGTCACCCTTATCGATGGCAATACAAGGCAAGCTGACGCGCGAATTCTTTTGTCGCTGCTTGCCAACATGGCGGGCAGCAATCCTCACCTGTTTCTGATGATTGTTCCCTGATAATGACACCACAGCGGGCTGATGCCCGTGGGAATAGCATCATGCACATGATTTTAAACGCACTTTTTCCTCCGCCTCGATGCGCGCGCTGATCTTCAGCGTGCTGAGCTTCCCTGCGCGTTAAGCCGCTTCAGGCTGCTGCTGCGCGCAGCGTTATCCAGGATTATGTTATTTCACTCGTTATTCAGCGAGCGACTTTCTTCGCCCATTATTTCCGGGAGGTAATATGGAAATTCCCGACAGGTTATTTTTAATTTAATCCGGTCACGCCGTGACAATTAATGTTTTCGACTTGTGCGTCTGGCGCGCAGGGATCGTTATTGCCGTAAAAAAAATAAACGAGGAGTGTCATCATGACTGACATGAAACTCAACCAGGAAAAAAAAGCCTGGAACACCGTGCGTCCGGCACGTCAGAAAACCGCACGCTATCTGATTGAAGACGAAGCCGCTTTTACCGCCGACGAAACGCTGCTGCGCCTGCGCAGCGATGCGCTGGGGCTGGTCGAACGCGAAGCGGAAGCGCGGCTGCAGATTTATGGTCGCAATCAGGTGGAGCATGATAAAGCGCCACCGGCGCTGGTGCAGCTGATTCAGGCTTTCAATAATCCGTTCATCTATGTGCTGCTGGCGCTCGCGCTGGTGAGCTTTTTCACCGACTACTGGATGCCGCTGCGCCATGGCGAGGAGACCGATCTGACCGGTGTCATCATCATTGTGACGATGGTAACGCTCAGCGGTTTGCTGCGCTTCTGGCAGGAGTTCCGCACCAACAAAGCGGCACAGGCGCTGAAATCGATGGTGCGCACCACCGCCACCGTGTTGCGCCGGGAATCGGTACAGCAGGCGCCGCAGAAACAGGAAGTGGACATCACCAGCCTGGTGCCTGGCGACATCATCTATCTCTCGGCGGGCGATCTGGTGCCAGCCGATGTGCGGCTGCTCGACTCACGCGATCTGTTTATCAGCCAGGCGATTCTGACCGGCGAATCGCTGCCGGTGGAGAAATATGACGTCACCGGTCACGTGGCCAGTAAACAGGCCAGCGCCAGCGACAAAGATGCATCGCTGCTGGAACTGGGCAGCGTATGCCTGATGGGCACTAACGTCTCCAGCGGCAGCGCCAAAGCGGTGGTGGTGGCGACCGGCGGGGAAACTTACTTCGGCAGCCTGGCGAAATCGATTGTCGGTAACCGCACACAAACCGCTTTCGATCGCGGCGTGAACAGCGTCAGCTGGCTGCTGATTCGTTTCATGCTGGTGATGGTGCCGGTGGTGCTGCTGATTAACGGCCTGACCAAAGGCGACTGGCTGGATGCTTCGCTGTTCGCGCTGGCGGTGGCGGTGGGACTGACGCCGGAAATGCTGCCGATGATTGTCAGCTCGAATCTGGCCAAAGGGGCGATTGCCATGTCGCGCCGTAAAGTGATCGTCAAACGCCTGAACGCGATCCAGAACCTCGGCGCCATGGACATTCTGTGTACCGATAAAACCGGCACGCTGACGCAGGACAACATTATCCTCGAGCACCATCTCGACTGTGCCGGGGTAGAGAACTCGCGCGTTCTGATGCTGAGCTGGCTCAACAGCCATTACCAGAGCGGCACGCCTAACCTGATGGACCGCGCCATCCTGCGTTACGGCAAAGGACGCATCAGCGCGGACATGAGCGACTACTACAGCAAAGTGGATGAGCTGCCGTTTGATTTTGTGCGTCGTCGCGTTTCAGTGGTGGTGCGTGACCGCCGCCTCAACCAGCAGATGCTGATCTGTAAGGGCGCGGTCGAGGAGATGCTGAGCATTGCCAGCGCCGAACGCGAAGGCAAACTGATTCAGCCGCTCAATGAAACCCGTCGTGCGGAGCTGCTGGCGCTGGCGCATCAGTACAATCAACAGGGCTTCCGCGTGCTGCTGGTGGCCAGCCGCGCGCTGGCGGAGCCGGGTCTGCAACAGGCGCTGAGCGTCGCGGATGAGCAGGGGCTGACCATCGAAGGGCTGCTGACCTTCCTCGATCCGCCGAAGGAGAGTGCGGCGAAGGCGATTACCGCGCTGAACGAGAACGGCGTAACGGTCAAAGTGCTGACCGGCGATAATCCGGTAGTGACGGCGCGCATCTGTCAGCAGGTGGGCATCGACTGTGGCGAGATCCTCACCGGCGAGGCGATTGCGGCGATGAGCGATGAACAGCTGGCGCAGGCCGCGGCGCGCAGCTCGGTGTTTGCCAAACTGACGCCGCTGCAGAAGTCACGCATTCTGCGTGCGCTGCAGCAGCAGGGCCATACGGTGGGTTTTCTCGGTGACGGCATCAATGATGCGCCGGCGTTGCGTGACGCCGATGTGGGGATCTCGGTCGACAGCGCGGCGGATATCGCCAAAGAGTCTTCAGACATCATCCTGCTGGAAAAGGATTTGATGGTGCTGGAAGAGGGCGTGATGAAGGGGCGCGAGACGTTCGGCAACATCATCAAGTACCTGAACATGACCGCCAGTTCGAACTTCGGCAATGTGTTCTCAGTGCTGGTGGCGAGCGCGTTCATCCCGTTCCTGCCGATGCTGGCGATTCACCTGCTGATTCAGAACCTGATGTACGATCTGTCACAGCTGGCGCTGCCGTGGGACAAAATGGATCGCGAGTTCCTGCGCAAACCACGCAAATGGGACGCGCGCAACATCAAGCGCTTTATGCTGTGGATTGGGCCAACGTCGTCAATTTTTGACATCACCACTTTTGCGCTGATGTGGTACGTGTTCGCGGCGAATACCCCAGCGATGCAGTCACTGTTCCAGTCCGGCTGGTTTGTGGAAGGGCTGCTGTCGCAGACGCTGGTGGTGCACATGCTGCGCACGCGCAAGATTCCGTTTATCCAGAGCCGCGCGGCGCTGCCGGTGCTGCTGACCACCGCCTGCGTAATGATTGCCGGCATTCTGCTGCCGTTCTCGCCGCTCGGCGCGATGGTCGGCCTGGTGCCGCTGCCATGGAGCTATTTCCCGTGGCTGCTGGCCACGCTGCTCGGTTACTGCCTGGTAGCGCAGGGTATGAAAACGCTGTACATCAAGCGCTTTGGCCAGTGGTTCTGAGTGCAGGAGGCGCGATGAAGCAACGCAACCTGGATAAAACGGTGTGCCACCTGCTGATAATTATGGTGGTCATCGTCGTGCTAACGTTAGTGTTCCGGTAAGGACAACAGGGCAGGGTATCCTGCCCTTTTTCGTGGCACACCAACCAGCGAGAGACAGATGAGCCAACAACAGCGAGCATTGATTATTGGGGCGTCAAAAGGCATTGGCCTGGCCGTGGTGCAGCAACTACTGCAGGCGGGCTGGCAGGTGACCGCCACCTACCGTTCCACGGCGGTTTCGTTTCAGCATCCGCAGCTGCAGTGGCTGGCGCTGGATATCACCGATGGCGCGCAGCGTGACGCGCTGGTCCGGCAGCTCGGCGACGCACCCTTTGATTGCATCCTGATTAACGCCGGGATTCTCGGTCCGCACGCATCGCAGCTGCGCGACGTGGACGATGCGCAGCTCAGCGAGCTGTTCTTTACCAATGCGGTGGCGCCGGTGCGCCTGGCGGAGAGCCTGCTGCCGCTGCTGCGCGATAAACAGAGCGTGCTGGGCCTGACCACGTCGCGTCTCGCCAGCCTCAACGAGAACCGTGACGCGGCGATGCCGTTCTACGCAGCCAGCAAAGCGGCGCTGAATATGCTGAGCCGCGCGCTGGCGACGCAGATGCACCAGCAGGGCAGCACCTTGCTGTCACTGCATCCGGGCTGGGTAAAAACGGACATGGGCGGAGAGGGCGCGGATATCAGCGTTACCGAGAGTGCGCAGGGCATGGTCACGCAGCTGCAGCAGTTTAGCGGGCGTGGCGGCCATCATTACGTGGATTACCGCGGCCAGCTGCTGAACTGGTAATGATTAACCTGCTGGTTAGCGCCAGCAGGTTTTTTTCTTACTCATCCGGCGAATAGTACTGCACGCCGATTTCAATGCGTTCGCGACCGCTTGCTACGCGGTGACGGTTGGTATCGCGCAGCGAATAGATGCAGCCGCAATACTCCTGCTGATAGAAGCGCTCGCGCTTGCTGATCTCAATCATGCGCGACGAACCGCCACCTTTACGCCAGTTAAACTCCCAGTAAAGCATATCCGGATAGCGCGCCGCCGCGCGTACGCCGCAGTCGTTGATTTGCTGCATATTCTTCCAGCGCGAAATGCCGAGTGAACTGGTGATCACCGGGAAGCCGTGTTCATGCGCGTACAGCGCGGTGCGCTCGAAGCGCATGTCGAAACACATGGTGCAGCGCACGCCGCGCTCCGGCTCCCACTCCATGCCACGCGCGCGCTCGAACCAGTTGTCTTTGTCGTAATCGGCATCAACAAAAGGCACGCCAAACTGCTCGGCAAAGCGGATGTTCTCCTCTTTGCGCAGCTCGTACTCTTTCAGCGGATGGATGTTCGGGTTGTAGAAGAAGATGGTGTAATCGATGCCGGAAGCCAGCATCGCTTCCATCACTTCTCCCGAGCAGGGAGCGCAGCAGGAGTGCAGCAGCACTTTATTGTGGCCGTTGGGCAAGGGCAGCGGCTGGCGTTGAAATGTATCGGACATAAAGTTAATTAATGGTTAAGGGCGATGCGGCAAGTGTAGGGGCAAAGGCCGGGCGATGCAAAGCGTCGGTGGCGTTTCAGGCAGAGTGCCTGTGGTACTGCGTGGCATCCGCTCGCCGGGGATGCTTAGCGGCGCGATTCATTGCGTAATACATTGCGCCGCTATTTTAGGTTCAGGGCTTATTGTACGGTCAGTGACAACCCTTCTTTCATCACTGCGCAGGCTGCGCGAAGTCAGGTCTCATCGTGAACGGTGGTCGACGCACCGTTCTGCTGCACCGAGCGGATGCCGTTTTCCGCCGCCTGTTTAGAACTGTACATCTCGCTGGTGGCGATGGTTTCGCCGTTGCTGGCTTTAAGCACAAACCAGTATTTCTGCGACAATGCTGTATCACTTTTTCTCAGTACGTAATATCCCATGTGCTTTCTCCTTGTGCCGGCACCCGATGGCCGGTTCGCTTACTATTCGCGCAGCCTGCTTATTAATCAATCACTGATTAGAAATTTGCCCGAATCCAGGAGCGGGATCGCAGCGTTTTGTATCAATCCGGTTGCTGGCAGGCACAAAAAAGGCCGCATCGCGGCCTTTAGGGGATAATAGTTAGCGCTATTACTCAGAGACTTTCTTCTTCAGATCGCTGGCACCTTCTTTGGTTTTGTTCCAGCCTTTCTGCGCGCCTTCTTTGGTGGCGTCCCAACCTTTTTCAGTACCTTCTTTGGTGCTATTCCAGGCTTTCTGTGAGTTTTCACTCGCTTTGCTGGTCAGGCTATCGCTTTTGCCTTCGGCAGCATGTTTGGCTTTGAGCTGCTGCTCTTCACCCTGATGCTGCGCCTGATGCAGTTTCTCTTTCGCCGTATTGGCGCCCGCTTTGGCGTCAGCGACGGTTTCATCGGTTGCGTGTGTGGCGGCAAACGCCGTAGAAGTCAGAAGAATGGCGGATAACGCAATAATCGTCTTTTTCATAATATATTCCCTCATTAAGCATCATAAGTGTTATGAGCGTAGTTAAGAGTGGCACAGAGCGCAACGCAGGGCATTAGGAATAAACTGTAAGTGAATCGTACCGTTTCTGTGGGCGTTTCTGGCATAAGTGCGCAGCAGGGAGGACGCTTTCGCAAGCTTTTGTTCGTTACGGCTGACTGAGGGTAAAGCAGTTAGCGTCGTTCGGGTGATCAGATGTCACCCGCCAGGATGTATGTCCCGGCAGCGACAGACTCGAATAATTTATTGCCTCATAGGCTCACCGGACAGGACTGAACGCTCGAGTGCGCGGGTTTCCCGAATATTTCGCGCTGGCGGTGAACCAAACAGCCGTGAATATTCACGGGTAAACTGCGTCACGCTCTCATATCCCACCGCATTAGCAGCAATACCGATCGCTGTCCCTTCCGTCAGCATCAGTCTCCGCGCTTCAAGCAGGCGCAGCTGTTTCTGAAATTGCAGCGGGGTGAGCGTGGTGACATGGCGGAAATGCGTGTGGAATACCGAGAGGCTCATACCGGCGGCGTCAGCGAGGGTTTTCATGCGCAGCGGTTGCGCATAATTGGCCCGAATGATTGCGACTGCCCGCGCAATCCGCCGGGCATGGCTGTCAGTGCTACCGAGAGCGCGCAGCGCGCTGCCGTGTCGTCCTGACAATAGCCAGTAATGTAACTCCCGCACCAACTGGCTGCCCAACACGGCGAGCGCCCGCGGTCTGCTGAGCATGTTCAGCAGGCGCAAAGCGGCTTCTGCCACATCTTCTTCGATCTGATCAATGCTGACGGGCAAATCCGTGGCAGCCTCCAGCCCGACCATGTTTGCCATCAGTTCACTAATCACCGCCGCATCCAGTTCCACGACCAGAGAATAATAAGGGGTGTCGGCACTGGCGCTGATAACCTGACTCACGGTTGGCACGTCCATGGTGATCAGCAGGGATTCCCCCGCGCCGAAATCAAAACGATCGCTGCCCATGGTCACGCGTTTACTGCCTTGCAGCACCATTGCGATCAACGGTTTAGTGATAGCGAATTGCAATGCGGTAGGCGCGGTCTCGCGCAGAATGAATACACCATCAACTGGCGTTGCAGCAACGCCTGCTCCGTTGTGGTGTTCATCAGCATAATGCCTTGCCGCCTGCAGCAAAGACGCCATCCTCCCGGCAGAGTGAAACTCATCGTCCCCTGCAGGGCGTTGCTCATACGAGTGCTCATGCTTTTTCATATTATCAGGCAATTAATAAAAAATTTCAGATGCAACCATTCTAGTAAATACGGCATCAAAATAAAAATATAAAAATAATCAGGCAATAATTAGAAATTATTGGGCAACCCTGGAAGTTTGTCGATTGTTAGAATCACTCTCCCATTATTGAGGAGATATTTCATGACAACCCTTTCTCTTGTAACTGGCGCCAGCCGGGGTCTTGGCCGTAATACCGCACTGAGCATTGCCCGCCATGGTGGTGATGTCATCGTGACTTATCGTACTGGTAAAGAAGCGGCGGACGCCGTGGTGAATGAAATTCAGGCGCTTGGCCGTAAGGCCGTTGCGCTGCAGCTGGACACCAGCAACGTATCGTCCTTACCGGGTTTCGTCGCCGCCATGCGCAATATCCTGAAAGGTGACTGGGGACGCGAAACGTTCGACCATCTGATCAACAACGCCGGGCATGGGGAAATGGCCGACTTTACCGCCACCACGGAAGAGCAGTTCGACGCGTTATTTAACGTACACGTCAAAGGAGTGTTTTTTCTGACGCAGTCGCTGCTGCCGCTGCTGGTCGATGGCGGACGCATCGTCAACTTCTCTTCGGGGCTGACCCGCGTGTCGTTCCCGGGTTTCTCGGCCTACTCGGCTGCCAAGGGCGCCGTTGAAATACTCTCCGTGTATATGGCGAAAGAACTGGGCAGCCGCGGCATCACCGTGAATACCGTGGCCCCGGGAGCGATTGAGACCGACTTCCTGGGTGGCGCGGTGCGTGACATCCCCGATTACAACCAGGCGTTTGCTGGCATGACCGCGCTGGGTCGCGTGGGTCTGCCTGATGACATCGGTCCGATGATTGCCAGCCTGCTGGCACCGGACAACCGCTGGGTCACCGGTCAGCGCATTGAAGTTTCCGGTGGGCAGTCCATTTAGTTGCCCGATGATGGATTCCGCCCGGTGCGGAATCCATCCTGTTCCCTGATGCAATAAGAGGTATTTGATGCCTAAAATGATCATTCATGCGCCAGCAGGTACCTTTGATGCGGCTGAGCGTCAACAGGTTGCCAGAGATCTGACGCAGTTAGGACTTGATTGCGAGGCGCTGCCAGACTCCCCTCTGGTTCGTAGTACGGTATGGACCTACTTTGCCGAATACTCTTCTGATGCCGTTTTTATGGGAGACAAACCCGCATGGTTGCCGGTTGTGTCCCTTCAGATATATGTCATCAAAGGTGGCCTGGATGAGGAAGCAAAGAAGAAGCTGATCGAGGGAGCAACTGCAATTCTGGATCGTCGTCCGTCAGGCACCTCTTTCGCTCCTGTCTATGTGGTGATTCAGGAAATCGAAGAAGCCAACTGGGGCATATTCGGTCAGTTGGCCGATCTGGCAGCGCTTCGCGCCAGCGATGAAAACGCTGCGGCGATTTGAAGGAAATGTTTTTGATGGGGAGCCTGGAAATCCACAGGGAATGGCATAGATGGATTTTAAGTATTTTTCTAATTAGTACTTTTTTGCAACACCTCTTGGTCATAGATTTAGTATGATTGTTAAAGCGCATTTTTAAAGTTTTGTGTAATGAAAAGGTTGGCTAATTAACGTTGAGTTTAGATATTAATATTGTTGTTGATATATCCAGAGTGTATGGAATATATATTATTTTAACATTTTCTTTTTGATCTATAATTGGATTTTGCGCTGAGCGAAATAAAATTTTTGGGCGAATTTTTTCTATGTAAACCCAAGAGCTTTCTTTTTTTTCAAATGAGATGTCACAAAATTCACTCACTTTTTTAAGCCTGGAGTTAATGTTTTCAATAGGTCTTCCTACCCCTTTTGATAATGCTGTTCTTTGGTCAGAATCTACACCTACAAAAAGGAAGTCACAATACTTTTTGCACTCAGTTAAATAATTAATGTGACCTTGGTGGAAAAGATCAAAAATTCCAGATGTATATCCTATCAGCATATTTTTACCTAAATATTTCCATAGTGGTTTTTTTTAAAAACAAATCATCTAATTCCCGGTAAACCCCCAAATATAAATGTATGCTAATGATTGGGTGTGTTAGATCATCATCTAACACCGACTTCAATGAAGATAGTTGACTTCTAATTGATTTAGCATAATCTTGCTGCGCGCTTCCAATGCCAAAAATAGGTATGAATATACTGTTATAGGAATTATCAATACAGTGGTTTAATGATTTTAGTAGTATTTCTTTAATTGAGTCTTTGTCAGAGTAAATTGTATTGTCGTTATTTTTTTTTATTGAAACTGCGTGCATAACACATTTTACGCCTCGCTTATCCAATTCAAACGGTTGCGATGGGATACATGTCCCCAATTTAAAATCATTATTTTTACCATAAGATTTTTTGAAATTACTAATGTTGTCATATAGAGGATCGTTTATTATTCTACCTATGGCGTCTCTTGTCGAAGCCATAAGCCTAACTCTTCCAGATATCGATGTGCTTGATGTGCTTGCTAAATCAAGATCACTGTTCTCAGATGTAACAATGAGCTGAATATTTCTGACATGATGTATTGAGCCAAAATAAGATGATATGGTTAAATTCTTATACTTAGTTATTTCGGTTATTAATAATTCGTTGGTTATTTTTTTTTGTGGGAATGGTGGCGTTTTGATGAATAAAAAAAGGAAAAGTATAATGGCGGAAAACTCAATTGATAGCAATGTTATTTTTATTATATTGCTATGCGGCTGAAGTTTGGTAAGATAATCACTGATTGAACCCGGGAGAAATGGTTTAATCTTATCCAAAGTTTCTGAAAATGGATTGTAATTTATAACTGTATATAAAATTGTGACTATAAATAGGAAAGAAATAAATTTAACGGGTGCGCTAATTGACTTTCTATTCTGAAAGAATTTTTTATTGTAATATGAAAAAAAATAACAGATGTACTTTGGTTTTAGTTTATATAGTAAAATACAGGCTGATATAGCAATGACTGTCAGAGTGTAAAAAAGAGGTGTGCTCATAGATATGTTGAATTTGAATGAGTTTGTTTGCTATCACGGTACCACGAAAGATGCTGCATTGTCTATAATAAGTGACGGTTTTAGATTAAGTTCATCAAACGAAGACTGGTTAGGGAATGGTGTTTATTTTTTCATAAATGGCATTTCTAATCCATTAGAAAAGGCAAAGGAGTGGGCAAGAAACAGTAATGTAGATGATGAATTATGCGTGATAAAAGCTAAGGTTAAGTTGGATGAATCACAACTTTTAGACTTGAGGAGCACCGATGGCTTAAAAGAGTATAATGAACAAAAGGATCATATTATAAAGGAACATTATTTTGATTTGTTGGTGAGGCGGGATTTGAAAATAAAAAAGAGGAAAGATATTAGACTGGATGATTGTATCATAATGAGGATGTTAATGAATAGAATGAATTATAGGTGTGTCATTCATAATGTATACATAAAAGATAAATTGCAGAGGGAGTTGGCGTTGGAGTCGAGTTATCCTAACAGCACAGTGCTATGTGTAAATGAACTATCTTTGATAGAGTCTTGTGATGTTATTTTTATTTGATTTTACTGTTGGTGGTTTATTTTTAACCTTGCGATTATGTAAGTGACGGTGTTTTTTATCTTTAAGGTGATTAATGTATGGGGCCCGAAGGCATTCAAAATTTATATTTAAACATAAGATTTGGATGTGTACTTCATTTATAGTGACATCAACCAGCATAAGTCAGCTTTGGAATTATTTCGGGCATGACTGAAAACAATCTGCATAGCTGTCTTCATGCAGTGTGAGATCAGTATGTATATCGTGATTTCTAAGGCGTTTGGTCCGCACGCGCTCATACTCTTTAAGCATCTGTGCTACCGTCTGACCAAAAGCTGTCAGGATGAGAGGACGCTGATCGGCATGCGGTTAGATAGATAACAGATTCAAAAAAGCCCGCACTGAACATACCGAAAAGATGAAAGCCTATAACGGTATCTGCGCCGATATCGTCCGCTGTGAAAGAGAGCAGTAGGCGGCCATCGACGCAGGGAAAGAAGCCGAGGCGACTGGCGCACACGCTTTCGCAACCTGCGAGGCAATCTCACTGACGAGCTGCGCGCCGAACATTCTCAGCGCATCGCCAGCCGGGAACTGGCTGACGAGTTCGGCGGGCTGGTCAAAGAGCTTGCGCTGGATAAGCAGGAGGCGATGCTGAAATGCTGCGGCAGTGAGAAAAAGTACGTTGAATCGAACCAGTAAGCATTTACCGGGTTCGCGGATTCACACTGGCAGTCAGCCCTGCGTAACGTGAGTCTGTCGCTGCTGTGGGCCATTAAGCTGCGTATCCGCCGTGAAGAACTTTCCCCGACGTTTGCCGGTGAAGACTGTGACCGGATTAAGGACGTGGCTTATCTGGTTGGTGAAGTACTGACGCGGGCGGCTGTGGCCCTGCCGGATAGCGTGCTGAAAGAGGCACCGCTGCTGGAGAATATAGGCCTGCACCGCCCGGCCATAACGGGTATTGATATGGAGCTTTATACGAGCCCTATGCGCCGTCAGAAACCGACTGAGTCAATTCAGGCACAGCGTGCAAAACTTTAGGAGGGCAGTCAGAAATGATGCATTGTCCTTACTGCAAAAGTGCGGCACATACCAAATCGAGTCGCTATATGTCCGAACAGATGAAAGAGCGTTATCACCAGTGCACTAACCTGGACTGCTCCTGCACTTTCAAGACGAATGAGAGCATCACAAAGGTCATTACCGAACCGCCCCAGCCGGAAAACGTACCGGAAGCACCACCGAAACCGGTAAGAGAACGTCAGACGCTGGGCCGTTACGGTTCTGCATTCTGCTAGGTTCATTAATCCTGCACGGCCACTGCTACACCAGTGGCTTTTTTGTGTCCATCTTTTATCTTCCAGAAGCCTTTTTTCTTGTCAGCCGCTTTGTAAAGAGCAGTGCATGCATAGCGTGCATGGATCTGCATGCAAAATCATCACCGCTTTCTCACGTCAGGCCGTACCGGGCGCGGCACGGCCCACACAATGCACTTGCATGGAAAGCGATGCACAAAGCGGGCAGGCGTGGCGGGGATAGCATTGCGCGCTGGAGTCTTGAATCAACTCTAACTTGAAGGCATATTCGATACATCTCAATTGTCCTTCGGGTAGTTTTATGCACGACCAGTCTTTTAATACACGTACACTGTCGTATTGTTTTAAACCCATTGACTTTCAAAAATGGCGAAATTTAGGCAGCAGTGAGGAAAAGGAAAAGGTTATTAAGTCGGCTGTTAAGCGCGCGCAAACAGGTTTTCTCGGCTACCAGTTATCTTCGTCAGTTATAAGAGGAAAGACCGTTTATTGGGTTAATGAACTGGCCGATATACTTGTTCTTAGGAAAATAAAAAGTAATATTGCGACGAAAAACAAAGTTAAAATGACGCCACGTTCAGTAATAGTTGATGCCGTGAAGATGTTTATTTCAGAGTGCTCGCAGTTTCGATTGTATAGATTGGATGTCAAATCTTTTTATGAATCATTTGACCAAGCCTATATTTTTAAAAAAATAGATGATGTCACTGGAGTGGATGTTAGAAGTAAACAGCTCTTGAAAGAGTTTATGTATGAGTTTTATGTAAACGGCGGAAAGGGAATTCCTCGAGGACTATCTATAAGTTCATTCCTGTCTGACTATCTTATGCATGAATTTGATGAGCTGATAAGAAATTTGCCACACGTTTTTTATTATGCCAGATATGTCGATGATATCATCCTAATTACAGATGGGTTCGAAGATGACAAACTATTAATGGATGACTTAAGACAGGCCTTGCCAGCAGGACTGGAGTTTAACAATAAGAAATATTTTGTCAGTGATGGGCTTGCGAAGGCCGGAAAGGCAAATAGTAAAAAACCAAAAAGCAAGTTAATGACTTTTGAATATTTAGGATACAGTTTTTCTATAAGTGACAATGTCAGTGAGTGCAGTATTAGAGGATTGGTAAGAGATGTAGAGATTGACTTATCTCAAGCTAAAATTAACAAGCTAAAAAGTAGAATTATGCACTCCATCATTAGTTACAATAAAAATAAAAATTTCGATCTTTTATGTGAGAGATTAAAGTTTTTATCAACAAATTTTAGTGTGCTAGATTCAGAACGAACTTTAAAAAGATTATCAGGAATTTACTATAACTATCCGATGGTTGATTCAATGAATTCGGTAGGGCTTGCTGAACTTGATAAATTTTTAAAAAAAGCAGTTCTTTCTTCTAGTGGCAAGGTTTTTTACGAATTCCACCTCAACCTTAATCAAATTCAAAAATATAAAGTTTTAAAGTTCAGTTTTGTTAGAGGTCATAGTAAATGTCATTTCTTTCATTACTCTGCAAAAAAAATGAAGCGGATACAGGAGTGCTGGAAATATGCATAAAGGAAAGCCATACAAGGTTAATAAAAAAGATTTTAATAGGGCTTTGGTGACAGAAACTACACCTTATGAAACACCTATTATTTCATCAAATGATGGGTTTTATAAAAATGTCAGGAATCATTCAAGATTACAAGGGTTTAGTAGTGTTATTTTTAAGAGGGTTATTTTAGGCGATAGAAAGAAAAATAAATACACTATCCCATATACTTACAAGATAAAAAAGAACGAAACGGAATTTCGGAGGTTGTCAATTCCACATCCATTTTCTCAAATTGAAATGAAAGACTTCTATATGCACTACAGCGCAATGATAGTGCATTTCTGCTCTCAAAGTGATTTTTCGATTAGGGCGCCCAAAAAAGTTGCCAGTACATATTATTTCAAGAATCTTCTCGAAGATCGGAATTTATATAAAAAAGATGTAGTTGATACTGAAAACGGAGAAATATACTCAAAGCATGCATCGTCATACTTTAGTTATGTGGGATATGATAGACTATATAAATTTTTCACATCTCTTGATTTTCTTAGGCTTGAAAAAAGATTCAACTTTCTTCAAACTCTCGATGTATCCAAGTGTTTTGATAGCATTTATACACATTCCATTTCTTGGGCAACTAAAGATAAGTTGTTCACCAAAGGAATGCTAGCTAATAAATCGTTAAATTTTGGCGATGCGTTTGATAAATTAATGCAGAGAAGTAATTTTAACGAAACGCATGGTTTGATAATCGGTCCTGAGATTAGTCGTATTTTCTCAGAAGTGATTTTTCAAAAGATAGATCTTTTTGTTCAAAAGAAATTACTTGAACAAAAAACTTCATTACGTAATGGTCATGATTATGAAATAAGACGTTATGTTGACGATGTGTTTATTTTTACTAATTCTGAAGTGATTGCAAAAGATATTTATAAAATCTATTCAGATGGTTTGGCTGAATACAATATGCATGTCAATTTAGGAAAGGTTGAACTAAAGGCTAAACCATTTTCAACAGCTAAATCAAAAGTGATTCATTTGGTAAACAACAGCTTTAATTCGTTTATTGACATCTTTCTTGAAAAGAGTAATTCGTTTCATTTGAATCCGAAAGGTATTTTTAGAAAAAATAACCTGGCGATGAAATTCATAAATGAAATTAAGATAATCTGCTATGGTGAAAAAGCGGCTTATGACGACGTTTCCTCATACATTGTTTCTGCAATATTTGAAAGGATTAAAAAGCTATCTCCTGAAGACGGCAAGTATGACAGGGGGGATATGTATTCTGCAATATATGTACTTTTGTTTGTATGCTTCTTTTTCTTTAGAGTTTCGCCATCTGTTAACTCATCGTACAAACTGGCATCAACATTAATAGTTGCGATTCGATTTGTTAAAAAGAGCATTCCTGAATTTAGGGATGCAATTGAGTTCTATATTTACAGTGAGATATTTGATTATTTAAGTGATTTGTCGAAAGAAAGTATTTCTATCAATAGAGTTGTTAATTTAGAAGCATATAACATTATGTGTGTAATTGGTGAGCTGGATAAATCACGGTTTTTGCCTTCTGATTTATTAGGTGAAATATTTAAAGAGGTGAACTCTTATTACGACATCATTTCACTTTTGTTTATGATTGGAGACAATGTCGCATACAATAAAAT
>NZ_SDFT01000211.1:0-2328 GCF_004916815.1 Pantoea sp. R102 | reverse complement strand
TGCGGTGCTGAACGCCATTCAGGCGCATCAGCCGGACGTGTCGCTGCCAGCGGATTTCAATGCGGATCAGAAAAATCGCTGCTGGGACGATAAAAAAGTGGATGCGCACCATGCCATCATTCCTACGGCGCGCGCCAGCAAGGTGAACCTGAGCGACAATGAAGCCAATATTTACGCTCTGATTGCGCGCCAGTATCTGATGCAGTTTTGTCCCGACGCGGTATTTCGCAAATGCGTCATCGACCTCGATATCGGCGGTGGCAGGTTCGTTGCCAAAGCACGTTTTCTTGCCGAAGCCGGCTGGCGTGCGCTGCTGGGCAGTAAAGAGCGCGATGAAGAGAATGATGGCACGCCGCTGCCGGTGGTGAGTAAAGGCGATGAGCTGTTGTGTGAGCGTGGTGAGGTGCTGGCGAAGCAGACTCAGCCGCCGCGGCCGTTCACCGACGCCACGCTGCTGTCGGCCATGACCGGTATTGCCCGCTTTGTGCAGGATAAAGAATTAAAGAAAGTGCTGCGTGCGACCGATGGTTTAGGAACGGAAGCGACGCGTGCCGGCATCATAGAATTGCTGTTCCGCCGTACATTTCTGGTGAAAAAAGGTCGCTATATTCACTCAACCGAGGCGGGCAGGGCGCTGATTCATGCGTTACCTGAGATGGCCGCGCGGCCGGATATGACGGCGCACTGGGAGTCAACGCTTACCCGCATCAGTGAAAAAGCCTGTCGCTATGATGAGTTTATGCAGCCGCTGGTCAGTACCTTAATTGGTTTGATCGGTGAGGCGCGCCAGAGGCCGTCGCTGCAGGCTTTTCGTGGATTAGCCGCGACCGGAGCGAAGACGCGCAGTAAAGGCAAAACGCCCCGGCGCAAAACGAAGGAGACGGAATAATGCGTTACGCAACGCTGTTGCTGAGTGGGCTGCTGCTGTGCAGCCATGCCGCGCTGGCTAATCGCCAGCCGGAGCCCGCGCGAATGGGCAATACCGATGTGGTGGTGGATATGCCGCCGGAAGTGTGGACGCAGGGGCAGAATCGTCAGCAGAACAACTGCCTGCAGTGCTGTATCTATGAAAACCGCAGCTACTCCGAAGGCGCCGTGGTGAAAGCAGAGGGCGTACTGCTGCAGTGTGCGCGTGATGAAAAAGTGCTGGGTACCAATCCGCTGATCTGGAAAATCATTAAATAAGCGGGCGTGGCGCGCAGGCGCCACGCTGTTCAGTTACAGCTTGAAACTGGACCACACTGGCGCGTGATCGGACGGCTTTTCCATACTGCGAATGTCGTAGTCGATGCCGCTGTCGATGCAGCGTGATGCCAGCGGTGGGCTGGCCAGCAGCAGATCGATGCGCAGACCGCGGTTGTCATCAAATCCTTTCGAGCGATAGTCGAACCACGAGAAGCGATCTGCGGTTTTCGGGTTTTTCTCACGCCACGTATCGACCAGCCCCCACTGCAGCAAACGATCCATCCACTCGCGCTCTTCCGGCAGGAATGAGCATTTGCCGGTGCGCAGCCAGCGCTTGCGGTTCTCTTCACCAATACCAATGTCCAGGTCGGTACTGCTGATGTTCATATCGCCCATGATCAGCACCGGCTTGTCGGCCGCCAGTTGCTGCTCGAGATAGCTTTGCAGGTCGCGATAGAACTTCTCTTTGGCCGGGAACTTGATGGGATGGTCACGGCTTTCCCCCTGCGGGAAGTAACCGTTGATGACGGTGATATCGCCAATCGGGCTGGGAATTTCTGCCATGATCAGACGTCGCTGGGAATCTTCGCCGTCATCAGGAAAACCGCGTCGAACTGCCACCGGCTGCGTCTTGGTCAGCAGCGCCACGCCGTAATGGCCTTTCTGGCCGTGATAAAACACGTTGTAACCGAGCTTGCTGACCTCTTCCAGCGGGAACATGTCATCGTGCACTTTGGTTTCCTGCAGGCCGATGACATCCGGTTGATGCTGTTCAACCAGCGCCGCCAGCTGATGAGGGCGTGCGCGCAAGCCGTTGATGTTAAAAGAGACAAATTTCATTTCGCTGCCATTTTTCGTCGCAAAAGGTTGCGGCGATGGTAACCAGGTTTGCGGCAAAAGTCATGGCTTGCGTCATAAGAGCGTGCCGATAAGAGCGAGAGGCAGAACGCAGGTGATTTGTGGTGGGAGACGCAGGAGAGCGGGGTAAGACAGGCGATGCCGTTCAGTCTGGGGGCGTTGATGTGAATATCCAGGTGCGCATTAATGCGCACCCTACAATCCGGGCGACAACTGGGACGATGAGAATATAAACCGGTCACATGGGTAACACTTGAGTCCGTATCACTGTAGATACCGTCTTGC
>NZ_SDFT01000210.1:0-11335 GCF_004916815.1 Pantoea sp. R102 | reverse complement strand
CGCCCGCCTTCAGCAGCCACTGATTGAGCGCATCGCGTGCCACCACCACGTGCGTGACCTGCATGTCGTGCAGCGTCAGCGGCTGCTGCAGCATCAGAGTCAGCTGTTCGTCCGTGATCGAGGCCGGTAATTCATAGTGCGGTTTGCGGCTGAACATGCCGCTGTGCTTCTCCAGCGTCAGCGCCTGCGCCACGCTCTGCTGCTGTTGCAGCGCCAGCCGGCGCGCTTTGATCTGCTGCAGCGTGTGCAGCATCGCCTGCTGCTGCCACGCGTGCTGCGTCATCAGCGCATCAATTTCACGATCCAGCAGCTGCATCGACGCCACGTCGTGCCACAGGCAATCTTTCAGCAGGATCAGATCAAGCGGGGCAATCGCCACGCGGCCGCTGTAAAACGCGCTGGCCTGCAGCAGATGGATGGCTTTTTTCCAGCGGCGATCGGAGATATACGGCGCCTCTGGCAGGTTCTCCAGCTGCTGGCGCAGCTGATAGATCAGTTCAAACACATGATCGGGCAGGCTGACCTGGCTGATGCCTTTCTGCCACTGCTGATACTCTTCATCGCTGATGCACAGCGATTCCGCCACCGGGTTGGCGTTTTCATCCTGCTGGTGGGTCAGCATGCTGCGGAAGTTCTGCTTTTCATGCACGTTGTCGAGCCACAGCCGGATCAGCATACGGTCGTACAGCGCTTCCAGACCGCTGTCGGCTTCTGGCAGTTCGTTGGAGGCGGTGACCAGCAGGCGCATCGGGATCGGCTCTTCGCTGTCGCCGTTGCGGAAGCGACGTTCGTTGATGGCAGTGAGCAGCGTATTGAGAATCGCCGGACCGGCTTTCCAGATCTCATCAAGGAAGACAATTTCGGCATCCGGCAGATAGCCTTTGGTCAGACGCTGGTAGCGGCCTTCATCTTTCAGCGCCTGAATCGACAGCGGGCCAAACACCTCTTCAGGCGTGGAAAATCGGGTCATCAGGTATTCAAAGGCACGGGCGTGCTGGAAGGCGTATTTCAGGCGGCGGGCAATCAGGCTCTTGGCGATGCCCGGTGGCCCAAGCAGAAACACGCTTTCGCCGCTCAGCGCTGCCAGCAGGCAGAGACGAATGGCATGATGCCGTTCATACAGCCCTTTCTCCAGGGCATTGCTGAGGCGAGAAATTCTTTCTGCCAAAAGATGGGGTTGAGCCATAATCACATCATTGTCCTTCTGATCCTGGTGCCGTCATATTCTGGCGAGCGCAATACTCTACTGTTTATCATGCGTGAAAGCGTTGATAGCCGTCAGCTTTTTTGTTTCAGAAGGTTGAGGTGAGGCAAATCGCGGGTTTTCAGCGCATTTCGCGCCGATTTTCGGCGAAAAAACGCTGCACAGGCGGCGTAATGCCAGACGGTAAAAGTAGGTTTTTTCGGGAATATGTGCATACTGTGCGCTTTTTGATGATCTGAGCGCCGGGCTGAGGCCTGCGCGGCTCCAACAAAAGACAACTTATGAGCTCGGATAAGAAACAGTCCCTTGGCGCAGTCACTCTGGCGGCGATCGGCGTGGTGTATGGCGATATCGGCACCAGCCCGCTCTATACCCTGCGCGAGTGTCTCTCTGGTCAGTTCGGCTTTGGCGTGGAACGCGAGGCGGTGTTTGGCTTTCTGTCGCTGATCTTCTGGCTGCTGATTCTGGTGGTTTCGCTTAAATACATCAGTTATGTGATGCGCGCCGACAACGCCGGTGAAGGCGGGATCCTGACGCTGATGTCACTGGCGGGCCGCAACACTGGCGCGCGCGCCACGGCGATTCTGGTGATCATGGGGCTGATTGGCGGCAGCTTCTTCTACGGGGAAGTGGTGATCACGCCGGCGGTATCTGTGCTTTCGGCCATCGAAGGGCTGGAGATCGCCGCGCCGAGCCTCGATAGCTACATTGTGCCGCTGGCGATTGCGGTACTGACGCTGCTGTTTGTGATTCAGAAACACGGCACCGGCATTGTCGGTAAGCTGTTTGCGCCGGTGATGCTGCTGTGGTTCATCATCCTGGCGGTGCTGGGCGCGCGCAGTATCATCAATAATCCTGAGGTGCTGCATGCCATGAACCCGTACTGGGCGCTGCACTTCTTTATTCAGTACAAAACGGTATCGTTCTTCGCGCTGGGCGCGGTGGTGCTGGCGATCACCGGCGTTGAAGCGCTGTATGCCGATATGGGCCACTTTGGTAAGTTTCCGATTCGCCTGGCATGGTTTGTGGTGGTGCTGCCGTCGCTGGTGCTCAACTATTTCGGCCAGGGCGCGCTGCTGCTGGAGCATCCGGAGGCCATCAAAAACCCGTTCTTCCTGCTGGCGCCGGACTGGGCGCTGATTCCGATGCTGATTCTCGCGACGCTGGCCACGGTGATCGCCTCGCAGGCGGTGATCTCCGGCGTATTCTCGCTGACGCGCCAGGCGGTGCGTCTTGGCTATCTGCCGCCGATGCGCATCGTGCACACGTCCGAAGAGGAATCCGGCCAGATTTATATTCCGGTGATCAACTGGCTGCTCTATTTCTCTGTGGTGATTGTAATCGTCGGCTTTGAGCACTCCAGCAATCTGGCGGCCGCCTACGGGATCGCGGTGACCGGTACCATGGTGCTGACCGCCATTCTGTGTTCAACGGTGGCGATTCAGAACTGGCACTGGAATCGCTATCTGGTGGTGCTGATTCTCATCGCGATGCTGTGCATCGACGTTTCGCTGTTCTCCGCCAACCTGGTCAAAGTATTCTCCGGCGGCTGGCTGCCGCTGACGCTAGCACTGATGATGTTTATCGTGATGACCACGTGGAAGAGCGAGCGCTTCCGCCTGCTGCGTCGTATGCATGAGCATGGCAATTCGCTGGAGGCGATGATCGCCTCGCTGGAGAAGTCGCCGCCGGTGCGCGTGCCGGGCACGGCGGTCTACATGTCGCGGGCGCTCAATGTCATCCCCTTTGCCATGCTGCATAACCTGAAGCACAACAAGGTGCTGCACGAGCGCGTGGTGCTGCTGACGCTGCGTACCGAAGATGCGCCTTATGTGCACAACGTGCGTCGCGTGACCATTGAGCAGCTGTCGCCCACCTTCTGGCGCGTGGTGGCAAGCTACGGCTGGCGCGAAACGCCGAACGTCGAGGAGATTTTCCACCGCTGCGGCCTCGAAGGGCTCAACTGCCGCATGATGGAAACCTCGTTCTTTATGTCACACGAGTCGCTGATCATCGGCAAACGCCCGTGGTATCTGCGTCTGCGCGGCAAGCTGTTCCTTGCGCTGCAGCGCAACGCCCTGCGCGCGCCGGATCAGTTTGAAATTCCGCCTAACCGGGTAATCGAGCTCGGTACTCAGGTCGAAATCTGACGCATCGCGCGTCACCAGCTGAGGGTGACGCGCAGCCCCTGCGGCTGCACCGCGCTGAAGGTCAGCCGGATGCCGTGCAGCTGAGCCACATTTTTCACAATCGACAAGCCAAGCCCGCTGCCGGTTTGCGCCTGCCCCGGCGGTCGCCAGAAGCGTTCGCCCAGCCGCGCCAGCTGCTCTGCGCTGACGCCCGGTCCGTTATCCGCGATCTCCAGCCTGCGCGCGCTGAGCCGCAGCTGAATCTCACTGCCGGACGGCGTGTAGCGCAGCGCGTTATCCAGCAGATTGCGCAGCAGTAAACCCAGCAGCAGTGGATGACCGTTCATCACCGGTTCCGCGTCAGCCGTCAGCGTCAGCCTGGTATGCTGCGCTGCCGCCTGTGCCTGGTGTTCAGTCACCAGCTGGTGCAGCAGCGGCGCGAGGGGCACCGGCTGAAATTCGCTGCGCAGATCGTCCGCTTCGACGCGCGACAGCGTCAGTAGCTGATCGACCAGCCGCGTGGCACGCAGGATGCCGCTGTCGAGCTGCTGCAGCGCATGGTTGCGCATCGCCTCGTCATCGCCGGCCAGCTGAATCACCTCACTCTGCACGCGCAGCGCCGCCAGCGGACTGCGCAGCTCGTGCGCCGCATCGGAGGTAAAGCGCCGTTCGCGCTGGACCAGCTGCGCCATGCGGGCGAACAGGCCATTCAGCGCCGCCACCAGCGGCTTCACCTCCAGCGGCAGGCGCTGCGGCGTCAGCGGGGTGGCATCATCCGGCACGCGCTGCTGCAGCGATGCAGTCAGGCGTTTCAGCGGACGCAGCTCAAACCACACCAGCGCCAGCAGCAACAGCAACATCAGCGGCATGGCCACCAGCCACGGCAGCAGGCTGCTCAGTGCCAGATCGCGTGTCATATCATCGCGATATTCCCACTCCTGTCCGACCACCACGCGCCACTGCTTGTCGGCTGAGGTCAGCCACAGCAGCCGCCAGCGATCGTCATCGCCACGCAGGCGACCATCGTGGAAGCCGTCGCGATCCGCGGTAAACGGCAAATCGCGGCCGTTTTCGCCGTCGTTCAGCAGCGGTTTGCCGTCGGCGCTGAACACCGCAAAGGCCAGCGCGTCGTCATCCTGATCGCCGCGATGGTGGCGCAAAATCGCTTTGGTTTTTGGCAGCGAGGCGGCCTGCAGGCGACTGGCATCCAGCGCCAGCAGGCGTTTGGCGAACAGCATCTGCTGGGTATCAAACAGCTCATTAACGGTGTCGCGCGTCTGCTGCCATGCGCTAAAGGTGGCGCTGGCACCACACAGAATAATTAACAGCAGAAAGCCGATGGCCAGTCGCAGAAACAGACTCATTCTGCCGCTCCCAGCGTGTAGCCAATGCCGTGTACGGTGCGGATGAACTGACTGCCGAGCTTTTTACGCAGATGGTGGATGTGCACTTCGACCGCATTACTGGAAACGTCGTCGTCCCAGCTGTACAGTTTCTCCTCCAGCTGTGCGCGCGTCAGTACGCGACCGGGATTGCGCAGGAACAGCTCCAGCAGCGCCAGCTCACGGCTTTTCAGGCTGAGCGGTTCGCCATCGACCATCACGCTGTGGCTGCCGGGAGCCATCACCAGCCTGCCGTGACGCAGCTCCGGCTGCAGCTGACCGTGACGGCGACGAATCAGCGCCTGCAGACGCGCGGCCACCTCCGTCAGCGCAAACGGCTTACACAGATAGTCATCGGCACCGAGTTGCAGGCCCTGCACGCGCTGGTCCAGCGCATCGCGTGCGGTGAGGATCAGCACCGGGACATCCGCGCCCTGCTCACGCCACTGGCGCAGGATGTCCAGCCCGTCACGTTGCGGCAGCGACAGATCCAGCACCACGGCATCCCATGGCGCCGCGTTGAGCGCCTGAAATCCGGCTTCGCCGCTGACAAACCAGTCGACGCTGAAACCCAGTTTGGTCAGGCCGACCTTCAGGCCATCGCCAATCAGCGTATCGTCTTCAATTAATAAAATGCGCATGCGTTTCTCCCGGTTATCTGGGGGTTTATACGAAGCAGATGCGCGCTTGTACAGCGTCATTCGCCCGTTTTGGCTTATTTTTCCCCTCTTTTTTTCCCTTAAGATCCTGTTAAGAACCCTGTGGTGAAATAGCTCCCGTAATCCGCACAGACATGGAAATGAGGTGAAAAATGAAAAAGAGTGCAGCGCTATTCGCCATTATCGCCCTGGCGGCAACCCCGGTGTTAGCCGCCCAGCAGGGTGGCTTTGTCGACCCGAACGCGCCAGCCGCTCAGGCTAAAGCCGGCGGTTTTAAGGCCGATAACAGCAGTGTGGTGACGGTAAAACAGGCCGAAGAGATGAAGGATGACAGCTGGATCACCGTGCGCGGCCAGCTTGATAAGCAGATCGGCGATGAAGATTATCTGTTCCGCGACAGCAGCGGCAGCATGAAAGTGGAGATCGACCACAAACGCTGGAACGGCCAGACCATTACGCCGAAGGATCAGGTCGAGTTGACCGGCGAACTGGATAAGGATTTCAATTCGATTGAACTGGACGTTAAACAGGTGCGTAAACTGCCGTAACCTCCCCTGCGGAGCCACGTCGTGGGCTCCGCCATCCCGCCAAACTCAAATTTTCCCCGGCCCAGGCGAAACGTTTCGATGGCGATCACATTTCCGTGATGCCGTCATTGAGTTGCCATGTACATTTAATACACTGCCAGACAGCGAAACGTTTCGCTGTGGAGTGGAATAAATGAAAAAAGGTCGCCTGTTAAACGCTGAAGTCTCTCATGTGATTGCCCGCCTCGGGCATACCGATACGCTGACGATTGCCGATGCGGGCTTGCCGATTCCGGCCGGTCCACAGCGCATCGATCTGGCGCTGACGCCCGGTACGCCCGAATTTTTACAGGTGGTGGAGGTCATCACGCAGGAGATGCAGGTTGAGAGCGCCCTGATAGCGGAGGAGATCCAACAACACAATCCGCAACTCCACAGCCAGCTGATCGCCGTGCTCGAAGCCTTGCAACAGCACCAGGGGAATGTGATTAGCGTTCGTTACACCAGCCATGAACAGTTCAAACAACACACTCAGCGCAGTCAGGCGGTCATTCGCAGCGGAGAGTGCTCTCCGTATGCGAATGTCATCCTGAGCGCGGGCGTCACTTTCTGAGGCCGCTATGCAACCGTTATTGCAACTCAGGGGAATTGAAAAATCATTTCCCGGCGTGAAGGCGCTCAACGGCGCGTCGCTGGCGGTCTATCCCGGGCGCGTGATGGCGCTGGTCGGAGAAAACGGCGCGGGCAAATCCACCATGATGAAGGTGCTGACCGGCATCTACAGTATGGACGCCGGTTCGCTGCACTGGCTGGGCAAAGAAGTGACGTTCTCCGGGCCGAAAGCGTCTCAGGAAGCCGGCATCGGCATCATCCATCAGGAGCTGAACCTGATCCCGCAGCTGACCGTCGCGGAGAATATTTTCCTCGGCCGTGAATTCGTTAACCGCTTTGGCCGCATCGACTGGAAACAGATGTATGCCGCGGCGGATGCGCTGTTAAAGCGCCTCAATCTGCGCTTCAGCAGCCACAAGCTGGTGGGCGATCTGTCGATTGGCGACCAGCAAATGGTGGAGATCGCCAAAGTGCTCAGCTTCGAGTCGCAGGTCATCATTATGGATGAACCGACCGATGCGCTGACCGATACCGAAACCCTGTCGCTGTTCCGCGTCATCAATGAGCTGAAAGCGCAGGGCTGCGGCATTGTTTATATCTCCCACCGCATGAAAGAGATCTTTGAGATTTGCGATGACGTCACCGTGTTCCGCGACGGCCAGTTTATTGCCGAGCGCGCGGTAAACGATCTGAGCGAAGAGGGCCTGATCGAAATGATGGTTGGCCGCAAGCTTGAGGATCAGTATCCGCATCTCGATCAGACACCGGGCGAGGTGCGGCTGCGGGTCGAGCACGTTAGCGGACCGGGCGTAGAAGATGTCAGCTTTACCCTGCGTAAGGGCGAGATTCTGGGCATTTCCGGTCTGATGGGCGCGGGCCGCACCGAATTAATGAAGGTGCTGTACGGCGCGCTGCCGCGTACGCACGGCAAAGTGACGCTTAACGGCCGCGAGATTGTCACCCGCTCGCCGCAGGACGGCCTGGCCAACGGCATCGTCTATATCTCGGAAGACCGTAAGCGTGACGGGCTGGTGCTCGGGATGTCGGTCAAAGAGAACATGTCGCTGACCGCGCTGCGCTACTTCAGCCGCGCCGATGGCGGCCTGAAGCACGCCGAAGAGCAGCTGGCGGTGGGCGATTTTATCCGCCTGTTCAATGTGAAAACGCCGTCAATGATGCAGCCGATCGGTCTGCTGTCCGGCGGTAATCAGCAAAAAGTGGCGATTGCGCGTGGTCTGATGACGCGCCCGGATGTGCTGATCCTCGACGAGCCGACGCGCGGCGTCGATGTCGGGGCGAAAAAAGAGATCTATCAGTTAATTAACCAGTTTAAAGCCGAAGGGCTGAGCATCATCCTGGTGTCGTCGGAAATGCCGGAAGTGCTGGGCATGAGCGACCGCATTCTGGTGATGCATGAAGGCCATCTGAGTGGCGAATTTTCCCGTGAGCAGGCTACCCAGGAATCCCTGATGGCAGCGGCGGTCGGTAAGCAACACAGCGAGGAGTTAGTTGTATGAGTACCCAAACCTTACCTGCCAGCCGTCGCTGGTTCAGCAAAGCCTGGCTGCTGGAGCAGAAATCGCTGATCGCGCTGATTGTGCTGATCGCCGTGGTTGCCAGCCAGAGCCCGAACTTCTTCACGCTGCCCAACATGTTCAACATCCTGCAGCAGACGTCGGTCAACGCCATCATGGCGGTGGGCATGACGCTGGTGATTCTGACCTCAGGTATCGACCTTTCGGTCGGCTCGCTGCTGGCGCTGACCGGCGCGGTAGCGGCATCGATTGTCGGGCTGGAAGTCAATGCGCTGGTGGCCGTGGCGGCATCGCTGGCGCTCGGTGCCTTTATTGGTGCCATTACCGGTGTGATTGTGGCACGCGGCAAGGTGCAGGCGTTTATCGCTACGCTGGTGATGATGCTGCTGCTGCGCGGCGTCACCATGGTTTACACCAACGGCAGTCCGATCAATACCGGCTTCAGCGATAACGCCGATCTGTTTGGCTGGTTCGGTATTGGCCGTCCGCTGGGCATTCCGACGCCGGTATGGCTGATGGCAGTGGTGTTCGCGCTGGCGTGGTACATGCTGCATCACACCCGCCTCGGCCGCTATATCTATGCGCTGGGCGGTAACGAAGCGGCCACGCGCCTGTCCGGCATCAACGTTAACCGCGTTAAAGTCATCGTCTATTCGCTGTGCGGCCTGCTGGCGGCACTGGCGGGCACCATCGAAGTGGCGCGTCTCTCTTCGGCGCAGCCGACGGCGGGCACCGGTTATGAACTGGATGCGATTGCCGCAGTAGTGCTGGGCGGGACCAGCCTCGCGGGCGGTAAAGGGCGCATTATGGGCACGCTGATCGGTGCGCTGATTCTCGGCTTCCTCAATAACGGCCTCAACCTGATGGGCGTATCGTCTTACTACCAGATGATTGTCAAAGCCGTCGTCATTCTGCTGGCGGTGCTGGTGGATAACAAAAGCAGTAAGTAACTCTGACCTTCACACAGGATTAAAGAAATGAAAAAGTTAACTGCATTGGCCGTCATCCTTGGCGCCACCCTCAGTGCTGGCGCGATGGCTAAGGATACGATTGCGCTGGTGGTCTCAACCCTGAATAACCCGTTCTTTGTGTCGCTGAAAGATGGCGCACAGAAAGAAGCCGATAAGCTGGGCTATAACCTGGTGGTGCTCGACTCACAGAACAACCCGGCAAAAGAGCTGGCAAACGTGCAGGATCTCACCGTGCGCGGCACCAAACTGCTGCTGATCAACCCAACGGATTCTGACGCGGTCGGTAACGCCGTGAAAATGGCTAACCAGGCGAACATCCCGGTGATTACGCTGGACCGTATGGCGGCGCAGGGTAAAGTTGTCAGCCACGTGGCGTCTGATAACCGCTTCGGCGGCAAAATGGCCGGCGATTTCATCGCGAAGAAACTGGGCGACGGTGCGAAAATCATCGAGCTGCAGGGCATTGCCGGCACCTCCGCTGCCCGCGAGCGTGGTGAAGGCTTTAAGCAGGCCGCTGATGCACACAAATTCAACGTGCTGGCCAGCCAGCCGGCCGACTTCGACCGTACTAAAGGTCTGAACGTGATGCAGAACCTGCTGCAGGCGCATCCGGACGTGCAGGCAGTTTTTGCCCAGAACGACGAAATGGCGCTGGGCGCGCTGCGTGCGCTGCAGACCGCAGGCAAAACCGACGTGCTGGTGGTGGGCTTTGACGGCACCGCGGACGGCGTGAAGGCGGTAGAATCCGGTAAACTCAGCGCGACCGTTGCACAGATGCCAGACAAGATTGGTATGATTGGCGTCGATACCGCAGATAAAGTTCTGAAGGGCGAAAAAGTGCAGGCGATCAACCCGGTTGACCTGAAACTGGTTACTAAATAAAACCCAAAGAAAAGCATGGCAACGCGCCACCCTCGCGGTGGCGCAACTTCTTGGATAACTCCCTATGAGCAAAAGCGCAAAACTGGCGGTACTCGGCAGCATCAACGCCGACCACATCCTCAACCTCGCCCATTTTCCCCGTCCGGGTGAAACGGTGATCGGGAAACAGTATCAGGTTGCCTTTGGCGGTAAAGGGGCCAACCAGGCCGTCGCGGCTGGCCGTGCCGGCGCTGACATTGCTTTTATTGCCTGCGTGGGTGCAGATGACATCGGCGAACGTATTCGCCAGCAGCTGCAGCAGGACCAGATTGATACCGCTCCGGTGGAAACCGTGGCGCAGGAAGCCACCGGCGTGGCGATGATCTTCGTGAATGGCGAAGGCGAAAATAACATTGGCATCTACTCAGGCGCGAACGCGGCGCTGACGCCAGCCTGTGTGGAGCGCCACCAGCAGGTAATTCGTTCGGCCGATGCGCTGCTGATGCAGCTGGAGTCGCCGCTGGACAGCGTGCTGGCCGCGGCCCGCATCGCGCGCGCCAGTCACACTCAGGTGATCCTCAATCCGGCGCCGGCGACCCAGCTCTCTGATGAGCTGCTGGCGCTGATCGACATTATTACGCCGAATGAAACCGAAGCGGAAATCCTCACCGGCATCGCCGTCAACGACGACGACGACGCGGCGCGGGCAGCCCAGGCGCTGCACGCCAAAGGCATCGATACCGTATTGATTACGCTGGGCCGGCGCGGCGTATGGCTCAGCGAGCAGGGCCAGGGACAGCGTATTCCCGGCTTCAGCGTGCAGGCGGTGGATACCATCGCTGCCGGTGATACCTTCAACGGGGCCTTCATTACCGCGCGGCTGGAAGGCGTGGCGATGCAGGATGCGGTTCGCTTTGCCCATGCGGCGGCAGCCATTGCCGTGACGCGCCCGGGCGCACAGCCCTCAGTGCCATGGCGCACTGAGATTGACGCATTCCTGCAGCAACAGGGTTAAGCGCTTGGCTACCATGAAAGATGTCGCCCGCCTGGCGGGCGTCTCCACCTCCACCGTTTCGCACGTTATCAACAACAACCGTTTTGTTAGCGAACAGGTGCGCGACAGAGTGGAACAGGCGATTCGCGAATTAAACTACGCGCCGTCGGCGCTGGCGCGCAGCCTGAAGATCAAGCAAACGCGCACCATTGGCATGTTACTGACCGCCAGCAGCAACCCGTTCTACTCGGAAGTGGTGCGCGGTGTAGAGAACAGCTGCTATGAACGCGGCTACAGCCTGATTCTGTGCAATACCGAAGGCGATGAAGAGCGCATGAATCGCAGCCTTGAAACGCTGATGCAGAAGCGCGTTGATGGCCTGCTGATGATGTGCACGGAAACCCATCTGCCCTCCGCCGACATCCTTAATCGCTATCCTTCGGTGCCGATGGTGATGATGG
>NZ_SDFT01000020.1:0-18037 GCF_004916815.1 Pantoea sp. R102 | reverse complement strand
CATCAGTAAGTGACCGGGGGAGCCGCGCGCAGCCAACGCACCTGGCGTGCGAAGTATGACGGGCATGCTGGTCACACCCGCGCCAAAGCATTACAATACGCGCCCTGCACTTCTCTGCTCAGAATCAATGGCTAGTTCAATGACCAAAAAACTGCATATCAAAACCTGGGGCTGTCAGATGAACGAATATGATTCATCGAAGATGGCTGACCTACTGAACAGCACGCACGGCTATACCCTGACGGAGGAAGCCGAAGACGCAGACGTTCTGCTGCTGAATACCTGCTCCATCCGTGAGAAGGCGCAGGAAAAAGTGTTTCACTTGCTGGGACGCTGGAAAAAGCTTAAGGCGAAGAATCCTGAGCTGATTATTGGCGTGGGCGGCTGTGTGGCTTCGCAGGAGGGCGATAAAATTCGCCAGCGCGCGCAGTGCGTGGACATCGTTTTTGGCCCGCAGACGCTGCATCGTCTGCCGGAGATGATTAATCAGGTGCGCGGCAGCAAAAGCCCGATTGTTGACGTCTCGTTCCCGGAAATCGAAAAGTTTGATCGCCTGCCGGAGCCACGCGCTGAAGGGCCGACGGCTTTTGTCTCGATCATGGAAGGCTGCAATAAATATTGCACTTTCTGCGTGGTGCCTTATACGCGCGGCGAGGAAGTGAGCCGTCCTTGCGATGACATTCTGCTGGAAGTTGCCCAGCTGGCGGCGCAGGGCGTGCGTGAAGTGAATCTGCTGGGGCAGAATGTTAACGCCTATCGTGGCGCGACCTTTGACGACCAGATTTGTACCTTTGCCGAGCTGCTGCGTCTGGTGGCCGCGATAGACGGAATTGACCGGATTCGTTTCACCACCAGCCATCCTATTGAGTTCACCGACGACATCATCGACGTTTATCGTGATACGCCGGAGCTGGTGAGCTTCCTGCACCTGCCAGTGCAGAGCGGTGCCGATCGTATTCTGACGCTGATGAAGCGAGCGCACACTGCGCTGGAGTACAAAGCGATTATCCGCAAGCTGGTGGCCGCGCGCCCGGATATCCAGATCAGTTCAGATTTCATCATTGGCTTCCCGGGCGAAACCCAGCAGGATTTCGAGCAGACCATGAAGCTGATCGGCGAAGTTAATTTCGACACCAGCTTCAGCTTTATCTATTCGGCGCGTCCGGGTACGCCAGCGGCCGATCTGCCGGACGACGTGCCGGAAGAGGAGAAGAAGCAGCGTTTGTACATTTTGCAGGATCGCATCAATCAGCAGGCGATGGCATGGAGCCGCCGCATGCTTGGTACCGTTCAGCGTATTCTGGTGGAAGGTACCTCACGTAAGAATGTGATGGAGCTGACCGGCCGTACCGAAAACAACCGCGTGGTCAACTTTGAAGGCGACGTGCGCATGATCGGTAAATTTGTTGATGTCGAAATCGTCGATGTTTATACCAATTCGCTGCGTGGCGTCGTGGTTCGCACCGAAGAGGAGATGGGCCTGCGCGTCGCGGAGAGTCCGGCATCGGTGATTGCGCGTACGCGTAAAGAGGATGAGATCGGCGTGGGCCTGTATCAACCTTGAGACCGCGATTACTGAGCGACAGCGCACAACGCGCTGTCGCCTGTTTCATCCCGCAGCCCTTGCTTTCCGCAGCTGCCGCCCAAATATCTCCCCTGAAGCTTGCGCCCAGGCGCGACCCCATAAATAATTCCGTAAAGATGCTGACGCTTGGCGTGCGGTATCTGCTATTTCTTTCAACTGGCCCTGAGTGACCCAAAGGATTCATTTGAATATCGAAACTCGTGAAATCGCCCTTGAACCGGCAGACAATCGTCGACTGATGAGCCTGTGCGGTCCGTTTGATGACAACGTTAAACAGCTGGAGCGCCGTCTGGGCATTGAGATTAATCGCCGCGACAACCTGTTTAAGCTGGTCGGCCGCGCGCTGAGTGTCGAGGCGGCCGCCAATATTCTGCGTTCGCTGTACGTTGATACCGCGCCGGTGCGCGGCCAGATCCCGGACATTGAACCGGATCAGATCCATCTGGCGATCAAAGAGAGTCGCGTGCTGGAACAGACGGCCGATAGCGTGCCGGAGTACGGTAAAGCGGTAAACATCAAGACCAAGCGCGGCGTGATTAAACCGCGTACGCCAAACCAGGCGCAGTACATCGCCAATATTCTCGATCACGACATCACCTTCGGCATTGGGCCGGCCGGGACCGGGAAAACCTATCTGGCGGTCGCCGCCGCGGTGGATGCGCTGGAGCGGCAGGAGATTCGCCGTATTCTGCTGACGCGTCCGGCGGTCGAAGCCGGCGAAAAGCTCGGCTTCCTGCCCGGCGATCTCAGTCAGAAAGTCGATCCTTACCTGCGTCCGCTGTATGACGCCCTGTTTGAAATGCTGGGCTTCGAGCGCGTCGAGAAGCTGATGGAGCGCAACGTGATTGAAGTCGCGCCGCTGGCCTACATGCGCGGCCGTACGCTGAACGACGCATTCGTGATTCTCGATGAGAGCCAGAACACCACCATCGAACAGATGAAGATGTTCCTGACGCGTATCGGCTTCAACTCCAAAGCGGTGATTACCGGTGACGTGACGCAGATTGACCTGCCGCGCAGCACCAAATCCGGTCTGCGCCACGCCATCGAAGTGCTGGCCAATGTGGAAGAGATCAGCTTCAACTTTTTCCACAGCGAAGACGTGGTGCGTCATCCGGTGGTCGCACGCATTGTTAATGCTTATGAAGCCTGGGAAGAAGCGGACCAGAAACGCCGTGATAAACTGGCGGAAGAGCGTAAGCGTGAAGCACAGGCGGCACAACCTGCCAGCCAGCCGACGCCGCAGGAGCCTTCATGAGCACGGTGATTTTAGATTTGCAGTTGGCGTGTGCCGATGAAAACGGCCTGCCCGCAGAAGCGGCGTTTCAGCGCTGGCTGGAGGCGGCGGTCACGCCGTTTCAGCCTGAGAGCGAAGTCACGATACGGCTGGTCGATGAAGCGGAGAGTCATGAGCTTAATCTGACTTATCGCGGCAAAGATAAGCCGACTAACGTGCTGTCGTTCCCGTTTGAAGCTCCGCCGGGCATTGAGCTGCCGCTGCTGGGCGACCTGATTATTTGTCGTCAGGTTGTTGAGCAGGAAGCGGCCGAGCAGGGCAAAAGCCCTGAAGCGCACTGGGCACACATGGTGGTTCACGGCACGCTGCATCTGCTGGGTTATGACCATATTGAAGACGAGGAAGCTGAAGAGATGGAAGCGCTCGAGACCGAGATAATGCTTGCTCTTGGCTATCCCGATCCGTACATTTCGGAAAAAGAAGACGCCTGAACCGCCGGTTCAGGACATTGCGCTGCTGGCGAGGATGCCGGCAGTTCCTTTCCCTCATTCGAGAGAACTAAATAAAAACGCCATGAGCGACGACCATTCTCAAAACAACGACGCACCCAGTAGTAAAAAGGGTTTTTTCTCCCTGTTAATCAATCAGCTTTTCCACGGCGAACCCAAAAACCGTGACGAACTGCTGGGGCTGATCCGCGATTCTGAGCAAAAAGAGCTGATCGACCAGGACACCCGCGACATGCTGGAAGGGGTGCTGGATATTGCCGAACAGCGCGTGCGCGACATTATGATCCCGCGCTCGCAGATGATTACCCTGAAGCGCAACCAGAGCCTTGAAGAGTGCCTGGCAGTGATTATTGAATCTGCCCACTCGCGCTTCCCGGTAATCAGCGAAGATAAAGACCATGTTGAAGGCATTCTGATGGCGAAAGATCTGCTGCCGTTTATGAGCAGCAGCGCCGAGCCATTCAGCATGGAAAAAGTGCTGCGCCCGGTCGTGGTGGTGCCTGAGAGCAAGCGCGTCGATCGCATGCTCAAAGAGTTCCGCTCGCAGCGCTATCATATGGCGATCGTCATTGATGAGTTCGGTGGTGTCTCCGGACTGGTGACCATCGAAGATATCCTGGAGCTGATCGTCGGCGAAATTGAAGACGAATATGACGACGAAGAAGATCGCGATATCCGCCAGCTCAATCGCCACACCTATACGGTGCGTGCGCTGACGCCGATTGAGGATTTCAATGAGGTATTTGGTAGCGATTTCAGCGATGACGAAGTCGATACCATTGGCGGTCTGGTGATGCAGGGATTCGGCCATCTGCCGGCGCGCGGTGAAAGCATCGACATTGAGGGTTACCAATTCAAAGTTGCGATGGCTGACAGCCGCCGTATCATCCAGGTGCATGTGAAAATTCCGGAAGACTCTCCGCAACCGCAACTGGAAGACGAATAATTTTATGGCATTAGCCTCTCTCTACTCGCAGCAGCGGGTTCGCCTGCTGCTGGCGTTAATTCTGGGTACCGCGGGCACCCTTTCCTTTTCCCCGTATGATTTCTGGCCCGCCGCCCTGCTCTCTCTGGCCGGTTTGCAGCTGCTGTTGCTGGATCGCCGCAGCGCGCAGGCGGCAGGAATCGGTTTTGCCTGGGGCTTTGGCCTGTTCGGCAGCGGCATCAACTGGGTGTACGTCAGCATTGCGACGTTTGGCGGCATGCCCGGCCCGGTCAATGTATTCCTCGTGGTGCTGCTCGCCGCCTATCTGGCGCTTTACCCGCTGCTGTTTGCCCTGCTGCTGAACCGCTTCTGGCCACGGGCCACGCTGTGGCGCATGGCGCTGGCGGCACCGGCGCTGTGGCAGATCACCGAGTTTCTGCGCGGCTGGGTGCTGACCGGCTTTCCGTGGCTGCAGTTTGGCTACAGCCAGATCGATGGGCCGCTGAAAGGCCTGGCGCCGCTGGCTGGCGTGGAAACCATCACCTTCCTGCTGATGGTGATTGCCGGCATGCTGGCCTCAGCCTGCTATCACCGCAGCGTGAAAAACCTGATTATCGCCGTCGCGCTGCTGCTGCTGCCGTGGCCACTGCGGATGCTGCAGTGGTATCAGCCGCTGCCGCAGCGCAGCGTCAATGTGGCGATGGTGCAGGGCAATATTCCGCAGTCAATGAAGTGGGATCCGCAGCAGCTGCTGACCACGCTGCGCGTCTACACCGCTTATAGCCAGCCGTTTATCGGCAAAGCGCCAATCATCATCTGGCCGGAGTCGGCAATTACCGATCTGGAGAGTAATCAGCAGCCGTTTCTGCATGCGCTGGATGACGAACTGCGCGCGCGTGGCAGCACGCTGATCACCGGCATTGTTGATTCGCGCGTTGAGAGCGACAACCGCTATCACGATTACAACTCGGTAATTGTGCTGGGTGGCGCGCAGCCTTACAGCTATCAGAGCCGCAACCGCTACCAGAAAAACCATCTGGTGCCGTTTGGCGAGTTTGTGCCGCTGGAAGGTCTGCTGCGTCCGCTGGCTCCGTTCTTCGACCTGCCGATGTCCTCGTTCAGCCGTGGCGCCTACCTGCAGCCGCAGCTGAAAGTGGCGGGTTACAACCTCACCAGCGCCATTTGCTATGAGATCGTGCTGGGCGAACAGGTGCGCGCTAACTTCCGTCCGGACACCAACTTCCTGCTGACGGTATCGAACGATGCCTGGTTCGGTCATTCGATTGGTCCGTGGCAGCATTTCCAGATGGCACGCATGCGCGCGCTGGAGCTGGGTCGCCCGCTGCTGCGCTCAACCAACAACGGTGTTACCGCAGTGGTGAATGCGCAGGGAGACGTGGAGAACATCATCCCGCAGTTCACCCGCGAAGTGCTGAGCGCAACAGTCACGCCTGCCAGCGGAGAAACGCCGTATGCACGCGTCGGTATCTGGCCGGTATGGCTGCTGACGCTGGCGGGCATCGTGCTGGCGATTTTACGCCGCCGCGCCTGATATCCCGCCCTCTCACCAGGCGAAGCGCTGGCTTCGCCTTTTTTCTGCGCAGTTTTCCGCTCCCTTTATCCTTAGTCACCGCCACTTTCTGCTGCCTTTTTGCCCGCTCTCCGCGTACTGGCACGATCATTGCTAATTATTTCAGTGGTTTTAGCAACATCGGTGATTTGTCAGCGTAATGCCACGTTTGCGCACTATTATCTGGCACCGAAGCGCACTTAATTGGCGCAGAGGCTGTTTTTTGCCTCTTATTGGTGCGGAGCGGCTCGCAAAAAACGAACTTTTTTGTTTCATTACGTTAACAATTCGCTATGTTAATCACTATCCTGCGCGCAGTTGCGCTAAGGGATAATTAAAAAAGCAGCAGGAAATACACACAACATCACAATCTGCGCAGTTTATGTTCTGCGCAACATTCACACGAAGGAGTAGGAACATGCAGATTCGCAAAGTGGCATTATCGCTTCTGCTGTTGGGCACAGCAGCGGGCGCGGCCCAGGCGGAAGATCTCACCGGCACCCTGAAAAAAATCAATGATAGTGGCGTGATTGTCGTGGGGCACCGTGAGTCATCCGTTCCCTTTTCTTACTACGACAACCAGCAGAAAGTGGTGGGCTATTCGCAGGACTACTCCAACGCCATTGTTGCCGCCATCAAAGCGAAACTGAATAAGCCGGATCTGCAGGTCAAAATGCTGCCGATCACCTCGCAAAACCGTATTCCACTGCTGCAAAACGGCACCTACGATTTCGAGTGTGGCTCGACCACCAACAACGTAGAGCGTCAGCAGCAGGCGGCATTCTCCGACACCATCTTCATCATCGGTACACGTCTGCTGGTGAAGAAAGGCGGCGACATCAAAGACTTCGCCGATCTGAAAGGCAAAACCGTGGTCGTCACCTCAGGCACCACCTCTGAGATTCTGCTGCGCAAGCTGAATGACGAGAAGAAAATGGATATGCGCATCATCAGCGCGAAAGATCACGGTGACTCGTTCCGCACGCTGGAAACCGGTCGCGCAGTGGCTTTCATGATGGATGACGCGCTGCTGGCCGGTGAACGTGCTAAGGCGAAGAAACCGGATAACTGGGAAATCACTGGCACACCGCAGTCCAAAGAAGCCTACGGCTGCATGCTGCGTAAAGACGATGCGCCATTTAAACAGCTGATGGATGACACCATCGCCAAAGCGCAGACGTCGGGTGAAGCCACCAAATGGTTCGATACCTGGTTCAAACAGCCAATTCCGCCGAAGAACCTGAACCTGAACTTCGAGCTGTCTTCTGACATGCAGGCGCTGTTTAAAGCACCGAACGACAAAGCACTCTGAATTAACAATGAAAACAAGGGCGGCACTGCTGCCCTCTCGATTGCTGAACACGCGGTGCGGACAGACAGACTGTAACAGGCCGTTCCCCTGAAGCAGGACACAAGACACCGCTCAACAATCTTATGGGTAGCCTCGCTACCCTTTTTTTACCGGAGCTCGTTATGGGTATCGATTGGAACTGGGGCATCTTTTTACAGCAGGCTCCGTTCGGCAATACGACTTACCTCGGCTGGCTGTGGTCCGGATTTCAGGTGACCGTCGCGGTCTCCTGCTGCGCCTGGATTATCGCCTTCCTGGTAGGTTCCTTCTTTGGCATTCTGCGTACCGTGCCTAATCGCTGGTTGTCCACCATTGGCACCTGCTACGTGGAGCTTTTTCGTAATATCCCGCTGATCGTGCAGTTCTTCTTCTGGTATCTGGTGGCGCCAGAACTGGTCGGGGAGAAGCTCGGCATGTGGTTTAAGGCTGAACTGGACCCGAACATCCAGTTTTTCCTCTCTTCAACCATCTGTCTCGGTCTGTTCACCGCCGCACGCGTGTGTGAGCAGGTGCGCGCCGCGATTCAGTCGCTGCCGCGCGGCCAGAAAAGCGCCGGTCTGGCGATGGGCCTGACGCTGCCACAGACCTACCGCTACGTGCTGCTGCCTAACGCTTACCGCGTGATTGTGCCGCCGATGACCTCGGAAATGCTTAACCTGGTGAAGAACTCCGCCATCGCCTCTACCATCGGTCTGGTCGACCTGGCGGCGCAGGCGGGCAAGCTGCTGGATTACTCGGCGCATGCCTATGAATCTTTCACCGCTATCACCCTGGCCTACGTCGGTATTAACCTGGTGATCATGCTGATTATGAGTCTGGTAGAACGCAAAATCCGCCTGCCCGGCAACCTGGGAGGCAAATAATGTACGATTTTGACTGGAGTTCGATTCCGCCCAGCCTGCCCTATCTGCTGAACGGCATGATCATTACGCTGAAAATCACGGCGGTGGCGGTAGTGTTTGGCATTATCTGGGGCACCATTCTGGCGGTGATGCGTTTGTCCGCGTTCGCCCCGATCCGCTGGTTCGCCAAACTGTACGTGAACCTGTTCCGCTCGGTACCGCTGGTGATGGTGCTGCTATGGTTCTATCTGGTGGTCCCCAGCTTCCTGCAGCAGGTGCTTGGGCTGTCGCCAAAAACCGATATTCGCCTGATCTCCGCCATGGTGGCGTTTGCGCTGTTTGAAGCCGCTTACTATTCGGAGATTATCCGCGCCGGTATCCAGAGCATCTCGCGCGGCCAGTCCAACGCGGCGCTGGCGCTGGGTATGACGCAGTGGCAGTCGATGAAGCTGATCATCCTGCCGCAGGCGTTCCGCGCCATGGTGCCGCTGCTGCTGACGCAGGGCATCGTGCTGTTCCAGGACACCTCGCTGGTGTATGTGTTGAGCCTGGCGGACTTCTTCCGCACCGCGTCCACTATCGGTGAACGTGACGGTACCCAGGTAGAAATGGTTCTGTTTGCCGGTCTGGTCTACTTCGTGATCAGCCTGAGCGCTTCGCTGTTGGTCAGTTATCTGAAAAGAAAAAGGACGGTTTAAATGATTAGCCTGAAAAATGTTTCTAAGTGGTATGGGCACTTTCAGGTGCTGACCGACTGCTCCACCGAAGTGAAGAAAGGTGAGGTAGTGGTGGTCTGCGGACCGTCCGGCTCCGGTAAATCGACGCTGATTAAAACGGTGAACGGGCTGGAGCCTGTGCAGCAGGGCAGCATTCAGGTGAACGGTACCGAGGTGAACAACAAAAAAACCAATCTCGCCCAACTGCGCAGCAAAGTGGGCATGGTGTTTCAGCACTTCGAACTGTTCCCGCATCTCAGCATCATTGATAACCTGGTGCTGGCGCAGGTGAAAGTGCTGAAGCGCGACAAAACTGCCGCGCGCGATAAGGGCCTTGCCCTGCTGAAGCGCGTGGGTCTGGCGGCGCATGCGGAGAAATTCCCTGGTCAGCTGTCTGGCGGTCAGCAGCAGCGCGTCGCCATCGCCCGTGCGCTGTGCATGGATCCTATCGCTATGCTGTTCGATGAACCGACTTCCGCACTGGATCCGGAGATGATCAACGAAGTGCTGGACGTCATGGTGGAGTTAGCCAACGAAGGCATGACGATGATGGTGGTGACGCACGAGATGGGCTTTGCACGCAAAGTGGCGAATCGCGTCATCTTTATGGACGAAGGAAAGATCGTTGAAGACACCAACAAGGATGACTTCTTCAGCAATCCGCAGTCCGACCGTGCCAAAGACTTCCTGGCGAAAATCCTGCACTAATACTCACAATTCTGGCGGTCCACGGACCGCCAGCGTCAGGGCTTATCTTGCTCCTACTGCACTTCACCAAAATCGATATAGTGCTGCTGTAATGCGCACCATTAAGCTTCATCATCGCGGTGACTAAATGCGCGCATACCGCCGCACCTGTTTTTTACGGCAGAAGGGATCCTGAACTAAGCCGGACGTCACGCGGCAGGGATGCCGCGTGTCGAGGCACGCAGGGATGCGGGTTTTGCCGATCCGGGCGTGTTCAGGTTCCCTTCTGACAGTCCGCACGCCTTAAGCAGCAATACTTTTTTTGCTTCAGAGCACGGTGATAATTCAGGGCTCAAACGGCTGACGCTGGAACTGATCGTGGCCGCACTCCGGGCAGCGCGTCAGGCTCTCCGGGGTGTAAATCGCCCGGGTAAAACCGCACTTTTCACACACCAGATTGCCCAGCCCCACCACTTCGCCGCTCTGATACACGCCGTGATGCCGCAGATCCTGAAACACTTCGCGCCACTCCAGCTGGCTCTTATCGGTGATATCGGCCAGCTCTTTCCACAGGCTTTCACGAATCACCCGCAGAAACACTGAATCGCCGAGCGCTTCGCTGGATTCCTGATAGCTGAGCGCGAACTCGTGCAAATCGCGTCGCACCGCGCGCATGACCTCGTCGACTTCGGCGGTGGTCAGCGTCTGTTTCTGCAGCAGCGCGCTGCGCGCCTCGGCGACCAGTGCGTCGACATCACGCTCGCCACGCTCCAGCCGCTGGGTTAATGCTGCTACCGTTGCACGATACTCCTGCGCCACATTATTCATTTTGTTCTCCTTTCCGCTGCGGATGCTGAGTTAAGTTTAGCCGCTTTGCCATATTTGCTGCGCTTAGCGCAGAGGAAATCGCAAAAGGGTGAAAGCGCTGGCGCATTCCGCACAAATCACGCCGCCGGAGGGCGTCAATTGTTGTTGAGGGGCGGCCTTATGGGTATGCTATGCGGATCAAAAGTGTTTAAAAAACGATTTCACAAGGACCACAGGCAGCCATGCAAGAGCAATACCGCCCGGAAGAGATAGAATCCCGCGTCCAGCAGCACTGGGACGAAAACGAAACCTTCAAAGTGACCGAGCAGGAAGGCAAAGAGAAATACTACTGCCTGTCTATGCTGCCCTATCCTTCTGGCCGCCTGCACATGGGCCACGTGCGTAACTACACCATTGGCGATGTGATTGCGCGCTACCAGCGCATGCTGGGCAAAAACGTCCTGCAGCCGATTGGCTGGGATGCCTTTGGCCTGCCCGCCGAAGGGGCGGCGGTGAAAAACAACACCGCGCCGGCGCCCTGGACCTACGACAACATCGAATACATGAAAAACCAGCTGAAACTGCTGGGCTTCGGCTATGACTGGAGTCGCGAACTGGCGACCTGTCAGCCTGAGTATTACCGCTGGGAACAGTGGTTCTTCACCAAACTGTACGAAAAAGGTCTGGTCTACAAAAAAACCTCCGCAGTCAACTGGTGCCCGAACGACCAGACCGTACTGGCGAACGAACAGGTGATCGATGGCTGCTGCTGGCGCTGCGACACCAAAGTCGAACGCAAAGAGATCCCGCAGTGGTTCGTGAAAATCACCGATTACGCCGAAGAGCTGCTCAACGACCTCGATAAGCTGGAAGACTGGCCGGAGCAGGTCAAGACCATGCAGCGCAACTGGATTGGCCGTTCTGAAGGTGTCGAAATCACCTTTGACGTGGCCAACAGCGCGGAAAAAGTCACGGTTTACACCACCCGTCCGGACACCTTCATGGGGGCAACCTATGTCGCCGTGGCAGCCGGTCATCCACTGGCGCGCCAGGCTGCCGTCAACAACCCGGCACTGGCTGACTTCATTGCTGAATGCAGCAACACCAAAGTCGCCGAAGCGGACATGGCCACGATGGAGAAGAAAGGCATGGCCACCGGCCTGCACGCTATCCATCCGCTGACGGGCGAAGAGATTCCGGTCTGGGTCGCTAACTTCGTGCTGATGGAGTACGGCACCGGTGCCGTGATGGCCGTACCGGGTCATGACCAGCGCGACTGGGAATTCGCCACCAAATACGATCTCAACATCAAGCCGGTGGTGCTCAACCTCGACGGTACCGCGCCGGATATCAGCGCCGCAGCGATGACTGAAAAAGGTACGCTGTTCAACTCCGGCGAGTTTGACGGTCTGGACCACGACGCTGGCTTCAACGCCATCGCCGATGCGCTGGCGGCCAAAGGCGTCGGCGTGCGTAAAGTAAACTATCGCCTGCGCGACTGGGGTGTATCACGCCAGCGTTACTGGGGTGCGCCAATTCCAATGGTAACGCTGGAAGATGGCACCGTGATGCCAACGCCAGAAGATCAGCTGCCGGTAATTCTGCCGGAAGACGTGGTCATGGACGGTATCACCAGCCCAATCAAAGCCGATCCGGAGTGGGCGAAAACCACCGTCAATGGTCAGCCGGCGCTGCGTGAAACCGACACCTTCGACACCTTTATGGAATCATCGTGGTACTACGCGCGTTACACCTGTGCGAACTACAACGAAGGCATGCTGGATCCGGCGGCAGCGAACTACTGGCTGCCGGTCGATCAGTATGTGGGCGGTATCGAACACGCCATCATGCACCTGATGTACTTCCGCTTCTACCACAAGCTGCTGCGCGACGCGGGCCTGGTCAACTCTGACGAGCCGGCCAAACGCCTGCTGTGCCAGGGCATGGTACTGGCAGACGCCTTCTACTACGTCGGCGCCAACGGCGAGCGCAACTGGGTTTCACCGGTTGACGTTAACGTCGAGCGCGACGAAAAAGGCCGCATCACCAAAGCCATCGACAATCAGGGCCGCGAAGTGATCTACGCGGGCATGAGCAAAATGTCGAAGTCCAAAAACAACGGCATCGACCCGCAGCTGATGGTTGAGCGCTACGGCGCAGATACCGTGCGCCTGTTCATGATGTTTGCCTCCCCGGCGGAAATGACGCTGGAGTGGCAGGAGTCAGGCGTGGAAGGCGCAAACCGCTTCCTGAAACGCGTGTGGAAGCTGGCGTACGATCACGTGGCTAAAGGCGCGACCGTGGCGCTGGATGTCAACGCGCTCAACGATGAGCAGAAAGCGCTGCGTCGCGATCTGCACAAAACCATCGCCAAAGTGGCGGATGACATCGGCCGTCGTCAGACCTTCAACACCGCGATTGCGGCGATCATGGAGCTGATGAACAAACTGCTGCGCGCGCCGCAGGAGAGCGAACAGGATCGCGCCCTGATGCAGGAAGCGCTGGTCGCCGTAACGCGCCTGCTCTATCCATTCACCCCGCACGCCAGCTACGTGCTGTGGCAGGCACTGGGTGGCGAAGGCAGCATCGACGACGCCAGCTGGCCGGTTGCCGATGAAGCGGCAATGGTAGAGGATTCGCTGCTGGTGGTGGTGCAGGTCAACGGTAAAGTGCGTGGTAAAATTACCGTGGCGCCGGATGCGACGCAGGAGCAGGTGCAGGCGCGTGCGGCACAGGAGCATCTGGTGGCGAAATATCTGGATGGCGTCACCCTTCGTAAAGTGATTTATGTCCCTGGCAAACTGCTTAACCTGGTCGTAGGTTAAGTTCAGGAGGAACTGTGCGACAACTCGTTATCAGGCTGTTTGTCCTGCTGGCAGTGCTGGTCACTGCCGGCTGTGGTTTTCATCCGCGCGGCACCACGCAGGTGCCTCCGGAAATGAAAACGCTGATCGTCCAGAGCGGCGATCCGTATGGCCCGCTGGCGCGCACCGTGCGTCAGCAGCTGCGCATCAACGATGTCAAAATCGTTGAAGACAGCAAAGCGGCCAGTGCGCAATACCCGACGCTGCGTCTCGGCGCGGAGAGCCAGGGACGCGACACCGCGTCGGTATTCATCAGCGGCACCACCGCCGAGTACTCGCTGGTGATGACCGTCAGCGCGCAGGTGTTGCTGCCGGGTAAAGGCATTTATCCGATCAGCACCACGGTATACCGTTCGTTCTTCGACAACCCGAACGCCGCGCTGGCGAAGGATGCCGAGCAGGATATGATTGTGCAGGAGATGCGTCAGCGTGCCGCCGAGCAGCTGGTACGTAAGCTGCTGACGGTACACGCCGCGCAGGAGAGCAACAAAGAGACGCTGCCGCAACCTGAAGTGATTGCGCCAGGCGCGGACTCACCGGAAGTGCCCTCCTCGTCAGCCACCAGTCTGCAATGATCAGGATCTATCCTGAACAACTGCGCGCGCAGCTTCGAGAGGGGCTGCGCGCCTGTTATTTTCTCACCGGTAATGAACCCCTGCTGATTCAGGAGAGCGCAGATGCTATCCGCGCTGCCGCCGCTCAGCAGGGCTTCGACGAACATTTTTCCGTCAGCGTTGATGCGCAGACTGACTGGGAGGCGATTTTCGCCCGCTGTCAGTCGCTGAGCCTGTTCACACAACGCCAGACGCTGACGCTGCAATTGCCGGAAAACGGCCCCAACGCCGCCATCGCCGAACAGCTGGTGAAACTGGCGGCGCTGCTGCACAGCGACATTATGCTGGTGCTGCGGATGGCGAAGCTGACCAAAGCGCAGGAAAACAGCGCCTGGTTTAAAGCGCTCAGCGCCAGTGCGGTGCTGGTGCCGTGCCAGACGCCGGAACAGGCGCAGCTGCCGCGCTGGGTGGCCGCCCGCGCGAAAGCCCTGCAGCTGAGTATTGATGACGCGGCAATTCAGCTGCTCTGCTACTGTTATGAAGGTAATCTGCTGGCGCTGGCCCAGGCGCTGGAGCGGCTGTCGCTGCTGTGGCCGGACGGCAAACTGACGCTGCCCCGCGTGGAAGAAGCGGTGAACGATGCCGCGCATTTCACGCCATTTCACTGGGTTGATGCGCTGCTGGCCGGCAAGAGCAAACGCGCGCTGCACATTTTGCGTCAGTTGCAAAAAGAGGACAGCGAAGTGGTGATTCTGCTGCGCACGCTGCAGCGCGATCTGCTGACGCTACTGCAGCTGCAACGCCAGCAGGCGAAGCAGCCGCTGCGTACGCTGATGGATCAACAGCGTATCTGGCAGAACCGCCGTGCTCTGTTCACTGAAGCGCTGCAGCGACTGGATGCGCAACGGCTGCAGCAAGCGGTGCATCTGCTGGCTCAACTCGAACTGACCATGAAGCAGGACTACGGTCAGAATTTGTGGCCGCAGCTGGAGACGCTGTCATTGCTGCTGTGCCATCGTGATTTTCCGCTGGGTTTAACTGATGTCTGACCTTTACGCGCTGTTTGGCGGCACTTTCGATCCCATTCATTACGGCCATCTGCGTCCGGTCACCGCGCTGGCGCAGCAGGTTGGCCTGCAAAAAGTGACGCTGCTGCCAAACAACGTGCCGCCGCACCGGCCACAGCCGGAAGCCAGCGCCCAACAGCGCGTGGCGATGCTGCGCTGCGCCATTGCCGATCGTCCGCTGTTTGATATCGACACGCGCGAGCTGACGCGCACCACGCCGTCATGGACGGTGGACACGCTGGAAACCCTGCGCGCCGAGCGCGGTGCACAACAGCCCCTGGGGTTTATCATCGGTCAGGATTCTCTGCTAACGTTAGGAAAATGGCATCGCTGGCAGGAACTGCTGTCGCTGTGTCACCTGCTGGTTTGTCAGCGTCCAAGCTACGCCGCACAGATGGCTACGCCAGAGATGCAGCAGTGGCTGGATGCGCACCGCGCGCATGAGGTGCAGCAGTTGCATCGCGCACCCGCAGGCCACATCTGGCTGGCCGATACGCCGCTGTTCGACATTTCTGCCACTGAGATTCGCCAGCGCCGCCATCATGGCCAGGACTGCGCCGATCTGCTGCCAGCGGCGGTGATCGACTACATCGATCGCGCGGGCTTATATCGCGATTGATCGCCGCGTGCTATACTGCGCCGCTTCATTTTTGGCTGCGTTTTCCGGGGCATTCAGCCTGCCCATAATCACCTGTTTTTAAGGGGAACCTTTTGCAAGGCAAAGCACTCCAAGAGTTCGTTATTGATAAGATTGATGATCTCAAAGGCCAGGACATCGTTGCGATTGATGTGCAGGGCAAATCCAGTATCACCGATTGCATGATTATCTGTACCGGGACCTCCAACCGTCACGTCTCCTCCATCGCTGACCATGTGATGCAGGAATCGCGCGCGGCAGGCCTGAAACCGCTCGGCGTCGACGGCAAAGCGGCTGCTGACTGGGTTGTGGTCGATCTCGGTGAAGTGATCGTGCACGTGATGCAGGAAGAGAGCCGCCAGCTGTACGAGCTGGAAAAGCTCTGGAGCTAAACGTTGAAACTGCAGCTTGTCGCCGTCGGCACCAAAATGCCCGACTGGGTTCAGACCGGTTTCATGGAGTACCTGCGTCGCTTTCCCAAAGATATGCCGTTTGAGCTGACCGAAGTGCCGGCCGGTAAACGCGGCAAAAACGCCGACATCAAACGCATTCTGGAAAAAGAGGGTGAAGCGATGCTGGCGGCGGTGGGCAAAGGCAACCGCATTGTGACGCTGGATATTCCCGGACAGCCGTGGGAAACGCCGCAGCTGGCGCAGCAGCTAGAGCGCTGGAAGCTGGACGGGCGTGATGTCAGCCTGCTGATTGGTGGACCGGAAGGCCTGGCACCGGCGTGTAAAGCGGCAGCCGAGCAGAGCTGGTCACTGTCCGCGTTAACGCTGCCGCACCCGCTGGTGCGTGTGCTGGTGGCGGAAAGCCTGTATCGTGCCTGGAGTATTACCACTAATCACCCTTATCACCGTGAATAAACGCCTGACAACCTCCAGACAATAAACGCAGCGGATGAAATTACAGAGCAACGCTTTTCGCGATTACACTGCCGAACAGAAACTGTTTGTCCGCCGCGCCCTGGTGGCCTTTGTCGGCATCCTGCTGCTCTCCAGCGTGCTGGTGGTCAATCTGTATCATCTGCAGATCCTGCGCTTCGACGACTACAGCACCCGTTCAAACGAAAACCGCATCAAACTGGTGCCGGTTGCCCCCAGCCGCGGCATCATCTATGACCGCAACGGTGTGCCGCTGGCGCTCAATCGCACCATTTACCAGGCCGAGCTGGTGCCGGAAAAAGTCGATGACCTGAAGCAGACGCTGCAAGATTTGCGGCCGGTGCTGGATTTGACCGACGACGATATCGATGCGTTTGAAAAAGAGCGCAAGCGCTCGCGCCGCTTTACCTCGATTCCGGTCAAAACCGGCCTGAATGAAGTGCAGGTCGCGCGCTTTGCAGTGAACCAGTACCGTTTCCCGGGCGTTGAAGTGAAAGGCTACCAGCGCCGTTACTACCCTTACGGCCAGACGCTGACGCACGTGGTGGGTTACGTCTCGAAAATCAACGATCGTGACGTCAAGCGCCTGGATGAAGAAGGTAAATGGCCGAACTACGCCGCCACCCACGACATCGGTAAGCTCGGCATCGAAAACTATTACGAAGATGTGCTGCACGGCAAAACCGGTTACGAAGAGGTGGAAGTCAACAACCGCGGTCGCGTGATCCGTCAGCTGCATGAGCAGTCACCGCAGGCCGGACGCGATATCTGGCTAACCATCGATCTCAAGCTACAGCAGTACATCGAAACCCTGCTGACCGGCAGCCGCGCCGCCGTGGTGGTGAGCGATCCGCGCACCGGTGAGATTCTCGCACTGGTCTCCACACCCAGTTACGATCCGAATCTGTTTGTCGATGGTATTTCGAGTAAAGATTATAAGGCGCTGCTCGGCGATGAGAACCGCCCGCTGTATAACCGTGCGCTGCAGGCATCGTATCCACCAGCCTCCACGGTTAAACCTTATGTGGCGGTCTCAGCGCTCAGCGCCGGCGTGATCAACCGTAATACCAGCCTGTTCGATCCGGGCTGGTGGCAGCTGCCGGGATCGGAAAAACGCTACCGCGACTGGAAAAAGTGGGGCCACGGTCGCCTCAACGTCACCAAATCGCTGGAAGAGTCGGCGGATACCTTCTTCTATCAGGTGGCCTATGACATGGGCATCGACCGCCTGTCGGAGTGGATGACCAAATTCGGCTACGGCCACCGTACCGGTATCGACCTGCCGCAGGAGAGCCCCGGCAACATGCCGACGCGCGAATGGAAGATGAAACGCTTCAAGAAGCCGTGGTATCAGGGCGATACCATTCCGGTCGGTATCGGCCAGGGCTACTGGACGGCGACGCCGGTGCAGATGAACAAAGCGCTGATGATCCTGATTAACGACGGCGTGATTAAAGTGCCGCACCTGCTGCGCGCCACCCGTGAAGGCAACAGCATGGTGCCGTATCGCCAGCCGCCGGATGCGCCGATTGGCGACATTCACTCCGGCTACTGGGAGATCGCCAAAGACGGAATGTATGGCGTAGCCAACCGCGCCAACGGCACCGCGCACAAAAGCTTTGCCGATGCACCGTACAAGATTGCGGCGAAATCCGGTACCGCACAGGTGTTTGGCCTGAAAGAGAATGAGACTTACAACGCGCATAAAATTGCCGAACGGCTGCGTGACCATAAGCTGATGACCGCCTTCGCGCCGTACGACAAGCCGCGCGTCGCCGTCACCATGATTCTGGAAAACGGCG
>NZ_SDFT01000209.1:0-8819 GCF_004916815.1 Pantoea sp. R102 | reverse complement strand
GGATAACGCGCTGCCGGGCCTCGGCGGCGTAGCCAAAGGCACCATCAAGGCGCGCGGTACGCTGCAGGCGCCCCAGCTGCTGGCCGATCTAACCGCCAGCGGCCTGCGCTGGCAGCAGTTGCAGATCCGCCGTGTCACGCTGCAGAGCGATGTGAAATCCAGCGATCAGGTCGCCGGTAAACTGCAGCTGCGCGTGGAGCAGCTACAGCAGGACGCGCTTAAGATCGGCCTGCTAACGCTCAACGCCGACGGTAACGAGAAGCAGCATCAGCTGAAACTCAACGTGCAGGGCGAGCCGGTCTCCGGCCAGCTGGCGCTCAACGGCAGCTTTGACCGCCAGACGCAGCGCTGGCAGGGCAATCTCAACAATACGCGTTTTGACACGCCGGTGGGCGAATGGCGCCTGACGCGCGCGATGACGATTGACTACCTGAACAGCAAACAGAGCGCCACCATCGGGCCGCACTGCTGGCAAAACCCCAACGCGCAGCTGTGCGTGCCGGAGCCGATCGAGGCCGGAGCCAGCGGCCATGCGCACGTGGTGCTGAACCGCTTCGATCTGGCGATGGTTAAGCCGTTCCTCACCGATGCCACCCAGCTGAACGGCGTATTCAGCGGTGATGCACGCGTGAACTGGACCGCCGACGGCGCGCTGCCGACCGGCACGGTGTCGCTTAAAGGAAACGGCGTAAAAGTGGTGCAGGATGTGCAGGGGAATAACCTGCCGATCGCCTTCGACACGCTCAACCTGAATGCGGCGCTGCGTAATGGACGCGCGCAGCTCGACTGGCTGATTCACATCGTGAATAACGGTCAGCTGAGCGGCAACGTGCAGATCGCCGATCCGGAGAATCGCCGCCAGCTGTCAGGCAACATCGGCATCAGCAACATTTCGCTGGCGATGCTCAACCCGGCGCTGATGCAGGGCGAGAAGATCAAAGGCAACCTCAACAGCAATCTGCGTCTCGGCGGCACGTTGCAGCAGCCGCAGATCTTTGGTCAGCTGGGACTGAGCGATGTTGATGTGGACGGCAGCTTTATGCCAGTCGATCTCACCTCGGCCAATCTCAACCTGGTGTTTAACGGCATGAGTTCCACGCTCAACGGCCTGATCCAGACGCAGCAGGGTAACCTCAATCTGGGTGGCAACGCGGACTGGAGCCAGCTGGATAACTGGCGCGCGCGCGTTACTGCGCAGGGCAGCCGTATTCGCGTTACCGTTCCGCCGATGGTGCGGATGGACGTTTCGCCGGACCTGGCGTTTGAAGCCACACCGGCGGCGTTCAATCTTGACGGCAAGGTTGATATTCCGTGGGCGCGCATCACGGTGCAGGAAGTGCCGGAGAGCGCTACCGGCGTGTCGTCGGATGAGGTGATGCTGGATGAGAACCTCAAGCCGATTCAGCCGAAAACTGCCGCAATCCCAATCAACAGCAATCTGGTGATCCACGTCGGCAACGATGTGCGTCTCTCGGCCTTTGGCCTGAAAGCGCGCCTCAACGGCGATCTCAAACTGGTGCAGGATAAAACCGGCCTGGGCTTAAACGGACAAATCAATATTCCTTCCGGCCGTTTCCACGCGTATGGTCAGGATCTGATTGTGCGTAAAGGCGAGCTGCAGTTCGCCGGTCCGCCGGATCAGCCGTACGTCAACCTGGAGGCGATTCGTAACCCGGAAGCCACCGAGGATGATGTGACAGCCGGTCTGCGCGTCACCGGACTGGCCGACGAGCCGAAGGTGGAGGTCTTCTCCGACCCGGCAATGTCGCAGCAGGAGGCGCTGTCTTACCTGTTACGCGGTCAGGGACTCAGCAGCGATGGCGACAGCAACGCCTTAACCTCGGCGCTGGTTGGACTGGGGGTTGCACAAAGTGGTCAGGTTATGGGTAAAATCGGCGAGACCTTCGGCGTCAGTAACCTTGCGCTTGATACCACCGGTGTCGGCGACAGCCAGCAGGTGCAGGTGAGTGGTTATGTGCTGCCGGGTCTGCAGGTAAAATACGGTGTTGGCATATTTGATTCACTGGCGACGCTCACTTTGCGTTATCGCCTGATGCCCAAACTCTATTTGGAAGCCGTGTCGGGTCTCGATCAGGCACTGGATTTGCTCTATCAGTTTGAGTTTTAGCAATGCGAATAATTGTCTACGGCAGTTTACGGCGCAAACAGGGAAATAGTCATTGGATGACCAATGCGCAATGGCTCGGCGACCATCAGATTGAAGGGTTTGCGCTCTACAATCTCGGTCACTATCCGGGCGTGGTTGAGGGGGACGGCACGGTGTACTGCGAAGTGTATCGCATCGACGCCAGCACCCTCGGCGAGCTGGATGCCTTGCGCAGCAAGAACGGCGAGTATAAGCGCCAGCTGATCCAGACGCCCTACGGCAGCGCCTGGCTGTACGTGTATCAGCGTTCGATTGCCGGTCGCACCCGCATCGCGAGTGGCGACTGGTTACGGCGCGATGACGCCGCAGAAGCGTAAATAAAAACACCGCCCAGTGGGCGGTGTTTTTTTATCTGCCGATCGCCATACATAGCGATGCGACAGCGCTGACAGAAAACTTACTTCTTCTGTGCGCGCTCGAAAGAGGAGATGATTTCAGCTTTAGCCGCTTCCGCGTTGTCCCAGCCGTCAACCTTCACCCATTTGCCTTTTTCCAGATCTTTGTAGTGCTCGAAGAAGTGGGTGATCTGCGCTTTCAGCAGTTCTGGCAGGTCGTTCACATCTTTAATGTGATCGTACTCTTTGCTCAGCTTGGTGTGCGGAACCGCTACCAGTTTGGCATCTTCACCTGATTCGTCGGTCATCTTCAGCACGCCCACTGGACGGCAGCGGATCACTGAACCTGGCTGCAGCGGATACGGGGTTGGCACCAGTACGTCAACCGGGTCACCATCCAGAGACAGCGTGTGGTTGATGTAACCGTAGTTGCACGGATAGAACATGGCGGTAGACATGAAACGGTCTACAAACAGGGCGCCAGACTCTTTGTCCACTTCATATTTGATCGGATCGGCGTTGGCCGGGATCTCGATGACGACATAGATATCTTCTGGCAGATCTTTACCTGCAGGCACCTGGTTCAAACTCATCTGGCTTTCCTTCATTAGTCGTAAGTTGAGTGACGGCTATTATAGCCAACTGACTCTGAAAGTATGCCCCCTTTTTGGCGTTTCGGAATGGTCCAGCAGGCTACTTCGTGGTGACAAACAGCGACACAATCCCTGCGGCGATTAGCGGCCCGACCGGCACGCCGCGAAAGAACGCCACACCAATCACCGTGCCAATCAGCAACCCGCCAATCACCGACGGCTGCACGCTCATTAAACTGACGCCGCGACCGCCGAGCCAGGCAACAAATACGCCAACGATAATCGCCACAATGGATTGCCAGTTAGCAAAGGATTTCAGCAGCGACGAGGCCGGCAGCGTGCCGCTTGCCAGCGGTGCCATGACGGCCACGGTGAGAATAATGATACCAATCTGGATGCCTTGCTTTTCGACGTAGGGAAAGAACTGTGCCAGCGGCGTGAGCTTAATCACCAGCAGGATGAGAATCGAAATGGTAACGGCGCTGTTGTGGACGAAGTAGCTCAGGATGGCGAGGCAGATAAGAATGAGGGTCGAGGCGTAGGCAGCCATGGTTTCTCCGTGAATAATGGGCGCGCTGACCGTGGCCAGCGCTAAGCGTGTTTAACGCCCCCATTTATCAACAATCATCGGGATTGGCGCAACTGCCTTTGTTGATTGATTGCAGCATCAGCGCCTGGTTGCGCACCAGACTGACGCCCTGCGCGCCCACTGACAGCGCCGCCATGGAGCCCTGACTGCTGAGGAAATAGCTGCGGCTGGCCTCGGTCCAGCTATCGCGATACGCCAGCCAGGCGCGCTGCGCATTGCGCAGTTTGTCTTTGGGCTCACCGGTTAATTTCTTCATCAGCTGGCTATATTGCGCATTCATCTCTTTGTCCCACGCCTTATTGGCCGAGCTGTAGCACTGCGACATGCCGGCGGTGCTGGACTCTTTATTCAGGCATTGATTGAGCTGCTGATCGATAGGGTTTTGCTGTGCCATTGCCACGCTGGACGCGAACAGACAGGCAAGCGGAAGCCATTTTTTCATCGTTACATTCCTTGCTTTTAGCGCTACGAACTTCAGGAAATCTGAAGCGTAGATGATCGTAATCAGGTTGACCATCAATGAAGGATAAAGTTTCCCCCGGTCACTGCCGATAATCTCTCCGTTTTAGGGCTACTGGATTCTCCCTTTTTTAAAGCGCACGGGAATTATCATGATCACACAGCTATCTATACGCACGGCTTTACTCTCTCTTCTGGCCTTTATGACGCTGCTGCTGCTGGCAGTGAGCGGTATGGGCATCTACGCCATCAATTCCGGCAACCAGTCACTTGACGCCATCAACCGTATTCAGGGCATTGAACTTAACAGCCTGTATCAGAGCAACGCCGATCTGATGCGTGCCCGCGCCAGCGCCGCGCTGGCGGTGCGCAAAATTGAAATCGGCCTGCTGGACGAGGGCGCGACCGTTACCAAACAGGCGCAGGCGGATGTCGCCAGCTCGCAACGCCATCTGACCGCGTTTATTGATGCCGGTACCGTTACCGCGCAGGGCAAAAGTCTCGCCGATGCGGTCGCGGCCGCGTTCAGCGCGTATCAGAAAGGCGCCATGGCACCCATGATGGATGCGCTGCAAAAGCAGTATACCGATGAGTATTACCAGGTGCTGGAAGGCAACCTGTCGCAGCTGTCGGCTAACTATTCGAAGGCAGTGAACGACTTCAGCCTGTATGCCGACGAAGTCTCTGCCGCACGTCTGGCGGCAGCGGCGCACAATGAACTGCAGATGAAGATCATGATTGGCGTCGCCGTCGCGCTGACCCTGTTACTGATTGCACTGGCCTGGCTGCTGCTGCGCCGCGCGCTACTGCGTCCGCTGGACGGGGCGATCCAGCATCTGGAGCAGATTGCAGACGGCGATCTGTCGCAGCCGCTGCCGGCAGCGGCCAATAACGAAATCGGCCGCCTGAACCAGGCGCTGACGGGAATGCAGCTGGCGCTGCGCAACTCGGTCAGCCAGGTGCGTGAAGCCAGCCTGCAGATTGACGTCGGCAGCCGCGAGCTGTCCGCGGGCACGGTGCATCTGTCGCAGCGCACGGAAGAGTCGGCGGCCTCGCTGGAGCAAACTGCCGCCAGCATGGAGCAGCTCACGGCTACCGTCCGGCTTAACGCCAGTAACGCGCAGCAGGCCAATCAGCTGGCCAGTAGCGTGTCCGATACCGCCGACCGCGGCGCGGAAGTGGTGTGCTACGTGATGGAGAAAATGCGTGAGATCACCCACAGCTCCGATCGGATCGCCGATATTCTCAGCGTGATCGACGGCATTGCGTTTCAGACCAACATCCTGGCGCTCAACGCCTCGGTGGAAGCGGCGCGTGCCGGTGAGCAGGGGCGCGGTTTTGCCGTGGTTGCCAACGAAGTGCGCACCCTGGCCGGGCGCAGCGCCAGCGCCGCCAAAGAGATTCGTGAGTTGATTAGCGAATCACAGACGCGGGTCAAAGAGGGCAGCGACATGGCCACGCGCGCCGGCGAAACCATGGATGAGATCTCCAGCGAAGTGATGCGGGTGACCGCGCTGATGAAGGAGATCTCCATCGCCTCGGAAGAGCAGAGCCGCGGTATTGAACAGGTTAACCAGGCGGTGACGCAGATGGATGAAGCCGCACAGCAAAACGCCGCGCTGGTGGAGCAGGCCAGCGCCGCTACGCAGTCGCTGGAAGCGCAGTCGCAGCAGTTGCAGGCATCCATGGCGCAGTTCCGCGTGGCGACAGCATAATCAGGGTGGGGTCAGGGATGACCGGTAACGTTGCCTGCGTTCGCCCTGATGGATGGCGACGCGGGAGAAGATAACGCGGTAATTTACGCGGTGCGCATGAATGCGCACCCAACATAAACCGTGCCATCAACCTGTAGGGTCGCCATTAATGGCGACCGAAAATCATTTACTGACAGGCATCACACGCAGGCATTTTAAATGCCCGCTTACTTACGCCTGATGTTCGTCCGGGAACTCACGCATGAAGCGTTCCACGTCGTCGACCATCGCATCATTACCGCAGAAGAACGGGCAGCGCTGGTGCAGCGTTTCCGGCTGAATATCGAGGATACGGTTTTTACCGTCGCTGGCTTTACCGCCCGCCTGTTCGGCGAGGAAGGCCATCGGGTTGCACTCATACAGCAGGCGCAGCTTGCCTTTCGGGTGGCTGGCGGTGCTGGGATAGAGATAAATGCCGCCTTTCAGCAGGTTGCGGTGGAAATCTGCCACCAGCGAACCGATGTAGCGCGAGGTGTAAGGGCGCTTCGTTGAAACATCTTCTTCCTGGCAGAACTTCAGGTACTTTTTCACGCCCTGCGGGAAGCGGATGTAGTTCCCTTCGTTGATCGAGTAGGTGTAGCCTTTTTCCGGGAAGGTCATGCGTTCGTGGCTCAGGCAGAACACACCGAGCGACGGATCGTAAGTGAAGGCATGAACGCCCACGCCAGTGGTGTACACCATCATGGTTGAGGAACCGTACACCACGTAACCTGCGGCAACCTGCTTGTGGCCCGGTTGCATGAAATCGGCTTCAGTGATCGGCGTGCCTGGCTCGCTAATACGATGATAAATCGAGAAAATGGTGCCGACGGAAACGTTAACGTCGATGTTCGAAGAACCATCCAGCGGGTCCATCAATACTACATACTTACCGTTCTCCGAACCTTCAAAGATGACAAACTCATCTTCTTCTTCGGAAGCAATCCCCGCGACCACACCGCGCGCCTTCAGTGCCGCTTTCAGCTTTTCGTTAGCGAACAGATCCAGCTTCATCTGCTGCTCACCCTGCACGTTCTCTACGCCGCTGGCACCAAGAATATCCACCAGACCCGCTTTGTTGATGTCGCGGTGGATGATTTTTGCGCCCAGCTTGATGGAGGAAATCAGCGCCGTCAGTTCACCTGTGGCGTGAGGAAAGTCGTGTTGCTTCTCGACGATGAATTCGCCTAACGTTTTCATAACACATTCCCTGAATCTACGATGGAGTGGCAGCAGCTGTAACAAGCTACCAACGTATGCGTACGCAGTTTAGCCGATTGAACTTCAAAAACCATAGTCCTAATCCGTTTCTTCCCTCCGGACTCGGCGTTACACTGTGCGCCGAACTTTTGAGTAATGGATCTTTTTATGCGCATTCACATCCTTGGGATTTGTGGCACTTTTATGGGCGGACTGGCGATGCTGGCCCGCTCGCTCGGACACGAAGTGACCGGTTCAGATGCCAATGTCTATCCGCCGATGAGCTCGCTGCTGCAACAGCAAGGCATTGAATTAACAGAAGGTTACGACGCCTCGCAGCTGGACCCGGCACCGGACCTGGTAATCATCGGCAACGCCATGACGCGCGGCAACCCGTGCGTGGAAGCGGTGCTGGAACGCAACATTCCTTACCTCTCCGGACCGCAATGGCTGCACGATTTCGTGCTGCGCGATCGCTGGGTGCTGGCGGTGGCCGGTACCCATGGCAAAACCACCACCGCCGGCATGGCAGCGTGGATTCTCGAGGCCTGCGGCCTGGAACCGGGCTTTATTATTGGTGGGGTGCCGGGTAACTTCGACGTATCGGCAAAATTAGGAAAAAGTCCATTCTTCGTCATTGAGGCGGATGAGTACGATTGCGCGTTTTTCGACAAGCGTTCCAAGTTTGTACATTACTGCCCGCGTACCCTGATCCTCAACAATCTTGAGTTCGATCATGCCGACATCTTCGACGATCTGCGGGCGATCCAGAAGCAGTTCCACCATCTGGTGCGTATCGTGCCGGGTCAGGGCAAGATCCTGCTGCCGGAACACGATCACAACATTAAGCAGGTGATGGCGATGGGCTGCTGGAGCGAGCAGGAGAGCGTGGGCGATAACGGTCGCTGGCAGGCGAAGAAGCTGGTGCCGGATGCCTCGCGCTGGGAAGCGTGGCTCGACGGTGAGAGAGTGGCGGAAGTGAACTGGGCGCTGGTCGGCGAACATAACATGCACAACGGCCTGATGGCGATTGCCGCCGCACGTCACGTTGGCGTGAAGCCGTGCGATGCCGGAGAGGCGCTGAACAGCTTCATTAACGCGCGTCGTCGCCTCGAGCTACGCGGCGAAGTGAACGCGATTAAGGTGTATGACGATTTTGCCCATCACCCAACGGCGATTCTCGCTACGCTGGCGGCGCTGCGCAGTAAAGTCGGCGGCACCGCACGCATTCTGGCGGTGCTTGAGCCGCGCTCTAATACCATGAAGATGGGCGTGAGCAAGAACGAACTGGCCCCTTCGTTAGGGCGTGCCGATGAGGTATTCCTGTTCCAGCCGCACCACATTCCGTGGCAGGTCGCCGACGTTGCGGAAGCCTGCATTCAGCCGGCGCACTGGAGCGCGGACATTGATACGCTGGTGGAGATGGTGGCTAAAGCGGCGCAGCCGGGTGATTCGATTCTGGTGATGAGCAACGGCGGCTTTGGCGGGATTCATCAGAAACTGCTGGAGCGGTTAGGTAAGTAATGCGTGGCCGGTTCAGGCCGGCCCTGGTCCGAGAGGCGATCTGCCCTCATCCCAGCCTTCTCCCGCAAGCGGGAGAAGGGGCCGTCCGGTGCGGACGTCACATTCAGCGCTCGTCCTCCGCTACCTCAGCACAATGCTTTAGCTACCCCAACACTGCGCTTCAGCTACCTCAGCACTGCGCTTTATATCCCCTCTCCCGCCTGCGGGTGTACAGTCCGG
>NZ_SDFT01000208.1:0-14235 GCF_004916815.1 Pantoea sp. R102 | reverse complement strand
TGGTGCCGGCGATCGCCGCCATCTCCGCGGTGGGCGTGTATGCGGTGCACAGCACTACGTTTGACCTGCTGCTGATGGTCGGGCTGGGTATTTTCGGCTACATCCTGCGTAAGATGGATTTCCCGATGTCGCCGCTGATTCTCGGCTTTGTGCTGGGCGAAATGCTGGAGCAGAACCTGCGCCGCGCGCTGTCAATCAGCAATGGCAACCTGCCAATTCTGTGGGAAAGCCTGATCTGTAAAGTGCTGCTGGTGCTGGCTGTCGCCGTGCTGGTGGTGCCGCCGCTGTGGAAGCGCTGGCGTCGCAAGCGCATGAAGCTGGCCGCCGCAGAATAAATCCGTGTCTTATTGTTTTTCTCCCTGCCGCCCCCGTGGATTTCCCGGGGGCTTTTGCTATCATGTGCCATCGTTTTTCCGGCGCACCCGGATCTGACTCGTTTTTCAAGGATTCCGCCATGCAACCTCTCAGCGGTCCCGGTGTGCCCGCGGGCGATCGTTCATCTGTTAACCCGGCTAACGGCGCAGGCCGCCCCGGCGCTGCGGCAGGTGAACAGCCGCTCTCCCCGGCCCAGCGCACCACGCTGGAACGCCTGATCGTCCGTATCATGTCACTCAGCACGCTGAAAGCGCCCGAACTGTGGGCTGGCATACGCCATGAAGTGGGCGTGAAAAATGATGCCGAACTGCAGTCGCGCCACTTTCCGGCGGCGGAGCAGCATCTCAACAGCCGTCTGACGCAAGTGCAGAACAGCCACGCCACGCGTCAGCTGTTGCAGCAGCTGCTGGAAAAGCTGCCGCAGGGCAACAATCGTCAGGCGGTGAGCGACTTTATCCGTCAGCAGTTTAATCAGACGGTATTAAGCGCGCTGAGCCAGGATCAGCTGCGTCAGGTGCTGACCATGTTGCAGAACGGCCAGATGGCGATCCCGCAGCCGCAGCAGACGCGCACCACCGATCGTACCCTGTTACCGGCCGAACAGCAGGCGCTCAACCAGCAGGTCACACGCCTTGCCGCCGCCACCGGGGAATCACCGGTAAAAGTGCTGGCCGACACGCTGAAACTGGTCAATCTGAAAAGCGGCGACCCGGTTCCCTCGCGCCACTTCCCACTGTTGACGCAGTTTTTGCAGGTGCGCCAGACGCTGAGCCAGCACAGCGCGCCGACGCTGCAGCTGCTTGAAAGCTCGCTCAAGCAGCCGCTAAGCCACGACGAGCAGCGCATGCTGGAGGATTACAGCCTGCAGCGCTTCCAGGCCACGCCGCAGACGTTGCTGACGCCGGCACAAAGCCAGGATCTGCTGATGCTGCTGTTCAGCCGCCGCGCCGAGCGCAACAGCGAAACGCCGCTGGCCGACAGCGAGCTGCGTCCGCAGCCAATCTGGGCACCGTTTGTTGAAATTCTGCCGCGTCCACTGGCGCAGCGCCCGGCGCTGACGCTGGTGCTCGGCCTGGCGCTGTTCTTCTTTTTGCTCTGGCTGCTGCTGTAGTTAAGCCATCGCACTCAGCAGCCGCACTCCGCCGCGGGTGCAGCGGCGGGCCACTCGCCTGCCGCCGCGCCCCACGCCATCGGGTGGCCGTCGCGCTTCCAGAAATCCAGCCCGCCAATCAGCTCTTTAACCTGAAACCCCAGCTCAGCCAGTTTTAGCGCTGCTTTGGTCGAACCGTTGCAGCCGATGCCGTCGCAGTAAGTCACATAGACGCGGTGACGATCGAGCCGCGCGGTGCTGGCCGCATCCATTTCGCGATGCGGCAACGACAGCGCGCCGCAGATATGTCCGGCCTGATATGCGTCGCGGCTGCGGGCATCAATCACCACAATCTGCGTGACGCCCTGCGCCAAATCCGCCGCCAGATCCCAGGCATCGGTGTAATAGCTGAGTTTGTGCTGCAAATAAGCCACGCTGTGCTGCGGGCTGGCGGGCGGATAAAACAAAACGGCTGACATGGCATTCTCCTGTTGTGATGTCCCTGCAGTGTACGGCAAAGTGGTCTGCATCCTGATACCACTTTGACTGTAGCGATAAGACCATTATGCAGCACGCCTTTTTGCCACTGTTTCGCCATCAGACGCAGGGCGGTTTACGTCAGCGGCTGTGCGCCACGCTGCGCCAGGCCATTGTCAGCGGCCATTTGCGCTTCGGGCAGAAGCTGCCTTCGAGCCGCCAGCTGGCTGCCGATCTGGCGCTGTCACGCGTGACGGTTGAAGCCGCTTACAGCCAGCTGGAGAGCGAAGGCTACGTGCAGCGGCACAGCGGACGCGGCACCTTCGTCGCTATCGCCCTGCCGCCACCGGCGGAAAAGGCGACAGCGCAGCGCGCACCGCGCTTTTCGCAGCGCGGCACGCAGGTGCTGGCGACCGGTGGCTGCCAGGATCCCCCTTTTCCCCTTGCCTTTGCCGCCGGATCACCGGAACTGCGCGCGTTTCCGCACCGCCAGTGGCAGCGGCTGAGCCACAGCGTACAGCGCGCGCTGGGCAGTCAGGTGATGGGCTATGGCGATCCGCTCGGTTATGCGCCGCTGCGCCAGGCGGTGGCGGATTATCTGGCGCTGTCGCGCGGCGTGCGCTGTACGGCTGAGCAGGTCATCATGCTCACCAGTTCACAGCAGGCGCTGCAGCTGCTGGCGCTGATGTTTCTGGATGCAGAGGATGAAGTGTGGCTGGAGGAGCCGGGCTACCGTGGCGCGCGGAACGCCTTTCTCGCCGCCGGTGCCCGCTGCCGCGCCATGCCGCTGGACGATCAGGGCGCGCTACCACTCAGCGGCCGGGCGCAACTGGTGTATCTGACGCCCGGCCACCAGTATCCGACCGGCACACCGATGAGCCTCGCGCGGCGGCTGCAGTGGCTGGCGTGGGCACGTCAGCACGATAGCTGGCTGATCGAGGATGACTACGACAGTGAATTTCACTATGACGGTCGCCCGGCGCCGGCGCTGCAGGGCATGGAAGCCGATAGCCGGGTTATCAGCCTGGGGACCTTTTCCAAAACCCTGTTTCCGTCGCTGCGGCTGGCGTGGATGGTGGTGCCCGCGGCGCTGGTGACGGCGCTGGGTCGCGCGCGCAGCGTACTGGACGGCCACAGCGCCCTGCTGCCGCAGGCGATCACCGCCGAATTTATCCAGCAAGGCTATTTCGCCAGCCACCTGCGGCTGATGCGTCAGCTCTATCATAGCCGGCGCGATCGGCTGCTGACACAGATCGAACAGCACCTGCAGCCGTGGCTGCGACCGCTGCCGGCGACAGGCGGGTTGCAATTGACAGTTGAGTTATTACAGGGAGATGAGGCGCGGCTCACGCAACAGGCGCAGGCCGACGGTCTGCTGCTGCCGCCGCTGTCACCCCTTTACGCCGGCGCATCGAAACAGCAAGGCTGGATACTCGGCTTTGCCGCGTTGACGCCCGGCGAAATTGACCGCGCCTGCGCGAAGCTGGTAAGGCTGCTGGCAACCTGAATCCGTCAGCGACAAAAACAACAAAGGCCGGATTAACCGGCCTTTGAGCATTAGCGTAAGCGTTACGCCTGGTATTTACGCAGGGTCAGCGTGGCGTTGGTGCCACCGAAGCCGAAGCTGTTGGACATCACCGTGGTCAGCGCTTTTTCGGTTGGCTGCGTCACAATGTTCATGCCCTTCGCTGCGTCATCCAGCTGTTCCACGTTAATGCTTGGCGCGATGAAGCTGTGCTCCAGCATCAGCAGAGTGTAAATCGCTTCCTGCACGCCTGCCGCACCCAGCGAGTGACCGGTCATGGCTTTGGTCGCAGAGATGTATGGCGTGTTGTCGCCAAACACTTCGCGAATCGCGCCCAGCTCTTTCACGTCGCCGACTGGCGTTGACGTGCCGTGGGTGTTGAGGTAGTCGATTGGCGTATCCAGACCCTGCATCGCCATCTTCATGCAACGCACCGCGCCTTCGCCTGACGGTGCCACCATGTCAGCGCCGTCAGAGGTTGCGCCGTAGCCGACGATCTCGGCGTAGATGTGGGCACCACGCGCCAGCGCATGCTCCAGCTCTTCCACTACCACCATACCGCCGCCGCCGGCGATCACGAAACCGTCACGGCTGGCATCGTAAGTACGCGACGCTTTTTCCGGGGTTTCGTTGTATTTCGTCGAGAGCGCGCCCATGGCGTCGAACTCACAGGCCATTTCCCAGCTCAGCTCTTCGCCGCCGCCAGCAAATACCACATCCTGTTTGCCCAGCTGAATCTGCTCCACCGCGTTGCCGATGCAGTGTGCTGACGTCGCGCACGCCGAACTGATGGAGTAGTTGACGCCGTGGATTTTGAATGGCGTGGCCAGGCAGGCAGAGACGCCGGACGCCATCGCTTTAGTCACCACGTACGGGCCAACGCCTTTCAGGCCGCGCGGGCCACGCATCGCGTCGGCACCGAATACCTGATAACGCGGGGAACCGCCACCGGAACCGGCAATCAGACCAACACGCGGGTTGTTCTGGTACTGTTCATCCGTCAGGCCGGAATCTTTGATTGCTTCTGCCATCGACAGATAGGCATAGATTGAGGCATCACTCATGAAACGCACGATTTTGCGATCGATGAGCCCGTTAGTGTCCAGTTTGACGTTACCCCATACATGGCTGCGCATGCCGGCATCTTTCATCTCTTCGGAGAAAGTGATTCCGGAACGGCCTTCACGCAGGGAAGCCAGCACTTCCTGCTGGTTATTACCAATACTGGAAACGATACCCAGGCCAGTAATCACTGCACGTTTCATTCAATAGTCCTCATTCCACTTCTTTTGGATTGACGTGCACTCTAGCTTACAGTTGTACGCCGAACAAGTCCGATCAGCCATTTCCTTTTGTAAATTTGCGTCATGTGACGCCACTCGCTAAAATCGCGCCACTGCCTGAAAAATGAGCCTTTCCCGTGAAGTTATCCCCGGTTGAACACGCGCAATTAAACTGGAACGATCAGGGTACACCTGTTTCCCGAGCGTTCGACGACGTCTATTTCTCCAACGACAACGGACTGGAGGAGACGCGCTATGTGTTCCTCGACGGTAACCATCTTCCACAGCGATTTGCCGCCCATCCGCGCGATCTGTTCATCGTTGCCGAGAGCGGTTTTGGCACCGGACTCAACTTTCTTACCCTGTGGCAGGCGTTTGATCGCTTCCGCGCCGCCCATCCGCAAGCCGGCTTGCGCCGCCTGCACTTCATCAGCTGCGAAAAATACCCGCTGACCCACGCCGATCTGGTGAGCGCGCACGCGCGCTGGCCGGAACTGGCCCCGTGGGCCGGACAGCTACAGCAGCAGTGGCCGCTGGCCCTGCCCGGCTGTCAGCGCCTGCTGTTCAATGGCGGCGAGGTGACGCTGGATCTGTGGCTGGGTGATATTAACGCGCTGATTGATACTTTTGATGACAGTCTCAACGGCCAGGTTGACGCGTGGTTTTTAGATGGCTTCGCGCCGGCGAAAAACCCTGAGATGTGGACGCCTTCGCTGTTCGCCGCCATGGCGCGGCTGGCGCGTCCCGGCGGCACCTTCGCCACCTTTACCTCGGCGGGCTTTGTGCGGCGGGGCTTACAGCAGGCCGGGTTCAGCGTGGCGAAGCGCAAAGGCTTCGGCCACAAACGTGAAATGCTGACCGGCGTGCTGGACAGCGCCCCCGGGCAGCTCCCGGCTCAGCCGTGGTATGCGCGTCCGCAGGCCGCCAGCCGCGAGGTGGCGCTGATTGGCGGCGGCGTGGCCAGCGCGGTGCTGGCGCTGGCGCTGCTGCGGCGTGGCTGGCAGGTTACGCTGTACTGCGCCGATGCCGCCCCGGCGCTCGGCGCATCGGGTAATCGTCAGGGCGCGCTCTATCCGCTGCTCAATCAGCACGATCCGGCGCTCGCCACTTTTTTCCCGGCGGCATTCAGCTTTGCCCGCCGCCTGTACGATGCGCTGCCGGTGATGTTCGAACATCAGTGGAGCGGCGTGCTGCAGCTCGGCTGGGATGCCAAAAGCGCGGAGAAGATTGCGCAGATGCTGAGCATGGATCTGCCGCACGGGCTGGCGCACGGCGTCAGCCCGCAGCAGGCGCAGCAGCTGGCCGGCGTCGATCTCGACTGCGGCGGCATTTTCTATCCGCAGGGCGGCTGGCTGTCGCCGTCACAGCTCACCAGCAATCTGCTGGAGTATGTCCAGACTCAGGGGCTGCGCATGCACTGGCTGCATCGCGTGACGCAGCTGGTTCGTCAGCAGGCAGGCTGGACGCTGCAGTTCGCCCAACAGCCTGCGGTCACCCATCAGCAGGTGGTGCTGGCCAACGGCCATGCGCTGCAGGCGATCGGGCAAAGCCGCGATTTGCCGGTGTATGCGGTGGCCGGTCAGGTCAGCCATGTGCCGACCAACGCGGCGCTGAACCCGCTGCGCACCGTGCTGTGTTACGACGGCTATCTCACGCCGGTCAGCCCGAACTTTGCCACGCACTGCATCGGTGCCAGCTACCATCGCGGTGAAACGACAACCGCTTTCCGCGCCGACGATCAGCAGGAGAATCGCCAGCGGCTGATTAACTGTCTGCCGCAGGTCAATTGGCCGACGCAGGTTGACGTCAGCGCTGATGAAGCGCGCAGCGGCGTGCGCTGCGCCACGCGTGATCACCTGCCGATGAGCGGCAGCGTGCCGGATTACGCGGCGACGCTCAGTGAGTATGCGGATCTAGCGGCGCAGCGCGCGCGCGGCGAGCAGATTGCGGAAGCGCCGGTGCATCCCGGCTTGTTCGTGCTCGGCGCACTGGGGTCGCGCGGACTGTGCAGCGCGCCGCTGGCGGCAGAAGTGCTGGCGGCGCAAATGAGCGGCGAGCCGCAGCCGCTGGACAGCAGCACGCTGGCGGCGCTGCATCCCAACCGTTACTGGGTGCGCAAATTGCTGAAAGGGAAAAAGGCAGGACGCTAAAGCGCGGGGCGAGCGATCGCCCCGGCCAGTCAGGCAGTGAGGCGCGCCTGGGTAAACAGGTTATCCCACATGCCCACCACCAGCGCCTGGTCGCGCGGCGATAGCTCACCGGCGGCGATGGCGTTTTGCAGGCTGTTGGTGACCTGAATCTGCAGCGCTTCCGGCGTGTGTTCGCCGCTCTGCTCAATTTCCGCTACTGCCAGCGTCAGATGGCCACGCAGATAACCGCTGGCAAACAGTTCGTCGTCGCTGGCGTGTTCGACCATATCGTCAATCAGCGCCAGAATGCGGGACTCGAATTCTACGATCATCTTCTCATCATCCTTCATTTATCGGAGTGCGGCTCACAGATCTTCCGGCCACGGAAACTGTGCCGCCGTCAGTGCAGGCGTACCATAATAGCTGGCTAACGCATCAATAAAGCGCGCCGGACGCGCCGGAATGCCGTGCTGCAGATAATGCATCACCTGCGCATGCACCTTGCGCTGAAACGCGATGCGATCCGGTTCACAATCGCCGTCGAGATTGTCACAGCTGACGTTGAAGGGAAAGCCGGCTGCCACACAGAACAGCCACTCCAGCGCCTGCGGCTTAATTTCCACCGCTTCAAACTGGCCCTGCGTTTGCGCATCGCGCCCGTCCGGGCAGTACCAGTAACCAAAATCCACCAGCTTGCGCCGCGCTTCACCGGCAATGCACCAGTGCGAAATTTCGTGCAGCGCGCTGGCGTAAAAGCCATGGGCAAACACCACGCGGTGCCACGGTGAGGTGTCATCCGCTGGAAGATAAATAGGTTCATCATCGCCTTTAATTAGACGCGTCTGAAAATCGTCAGCAAAGCAGCCGTCAAAAATCTCCACCAGCTGCTGATAATGGTGCTCTGTACTCATAATATTTTAATCTTTAAACAAACCGCCGCCATTGTCGCACTGGCGGCCGGTTTTGACGAGTGCGGATTACAGTGCGGCAAACCAGGCGAGAATGACACTGCCGTGGCTGTCCCACAACAGCTTAGCGCTCATCACGGCAGACACTGTCACCACCATCGGGCGAATCAGCTTCTGACCGCGGCTCAGCACCAGCCTGGCGCCGAGGCGTGCGCCAATAAACGCCCCCAGCAGCATAATCACACCGGTGCCCCACACCACCTTGCCGCCGAACATAAAGAACAGCAGACTGGCGAAGTTGGAGGTGAAATTTAGGATTTTGGCGTGGGCGGTGGCTTTGGCCAGATTGAAGCCGCAAAGCGTGACGAAGGCCAGCGCATAGAACGAGCCGGCACCCGGGCCGAAGAAGCCATCGTAAAAGCCGACGCAGCCGCCGCCTACCAGCGCAAACGCCAGGCCGTGCAGGCGCTGCTCGCGATCGGCCTCGCCAAGACGTGGCATCAGCAGGAACCACAGCCCGATGCTGATCAGCAGCAGCGGCAGTATCTGGCGCAGTATCTCAGCCTGAATATGCTGAATCAGCAGCGTTCCGCCAATCGCGCCGAGAAAGGTCATGGCGATATTCAGCCGCTGCTCGCGCAGTTTCACCGCGCCGCGCCGCACAAAATAGAGGCTGGCCGAGAAGGAGCCGCCGACCGACTGTAGCTTGTTGGTCGCCAGCGCCTGCGCCGGCGAAAGACCGGCCGCCAGCAGCGACGGCACGGTCAGCAGACCGCCACCGCCGGCGATGGAATCAATAAAGGCCGCCAGCACCGCGACCAGAAACAGCACGCCAAGCACTGCCGGGCTGACAACAAACAGATCCATCTCAGGTTCCTACAGTAGATGCTTATCAAGTAACGCCTGGCAGGAAGGCGGCAACGGCGGCGGCGACTTCTTCACCGGCGGCGTAGTGCCCGGCTTCTTCGGCAGGAACCAGCTCTCCAGCTCTGCGCCGCAGCCATCGCCCGGCGGCGGCGGCGCCTGATCTTCACACTCCAGACTGCCCGGCGGACAGCGCAGGCGCACGTGCATGTGTGCCCGGTGGGCGAACCACGGCCGTACTTTGTGGAGCCACGCACGATCGCTACCGGCATCGGCACAAAGCTGCTTTTTAATCGCCGGATTGACGAAGATGCGCGTGACGTCGTCATCTTTCGCCGCCAGCTTTATGAGACTGTCGATCTGCGGTTGCCAGTGACGCGCGATCACCTGACGGTCGTCCGGCCCAACCAGATCGAGCGGCTGCGGCTTCAGCAGCTGCTGTGCCGTCCAGCGGCTCTGCGGCAGCTGCAGCCAGATATCCACGTCGAGACCGGTCTGATGGCTGGCGTGGCCGCTGCTAAAGCGTCCGCCGGCGGCCATGCCCATATCACCAATCAGCACCTGGCCCAGCTGCAGCTGGTGCGCCTGGGTGCTGAGGCGCTGGATAAAGGCGATCAGGTCCGGGTGGCCGTAATAGCGTCGCTGATCCTGACGCATCACCTGATAGTTAGGCGAGTTGAGCGGCAGCTGCTGCGCCCCGACGATACAGCCGTTGGCAAAGCTGCCGATGGACTGCGGGCTGCCGGCAATCGGTTGATGGATTTGCTGCCACGGCGTGGCAGCCAGGCTGACCGCACTGCACAGCAGCGCGGCAAGGGAGAGTAACAGGCGGCGTATCATGCGGCTTACCAGCGCGGGACGCTGCTGTTGACGTCAGCGTTCTGCCCACGCTGGCGCAGCAGGTGATCCATCAGCACAATCGCCATCATTGCTTCCGCGATCGGTACCGCGCGGATGCCGACACAGGGATCGTGACGGCCTTTGGTGATCATCTCCACTTCCGCGCCGTCGCGGGTGATGGTGTTGCCCGGCACGGTGATGCTGGAAGTGGGTTTCATCGCCAGGTTGGCGCTGATGGTCTGGCCGCTGCTGATCCCGCCGAGAATGCCGCCGGCATGGTTGCTTTGAAACCCGTTGCTGCGGATTTCATCACGGTGCTGACTGCCGCGCTGGTTGATCACCGCGAAACCATCACCGATCTCCACGCCTTTCACCGCGTTGATGCTCATCAGCGCGTGCGCCAGGTCGGCGTCGAGGCGATCGAACACCGGCTCACCGAGGCCCGGCGGCACGTTTTCGGCCATCACCGTGACTTTGGCACCGATGGAGTCGCCCTCTTTTTTCAGCGCGCGCATCAGTTCGTCCAGCGCATCGAGTTTGTCGGCATCGGGGCAGAAAAACGGGTTATCTTCCACGATACTCCAGTCTTTCAGTTCGCAGGCGATGTCGCCAATCTGCGCCAGATAGCCGCGCACCACGATGCCGTGCTTCATCTGCAGATACTTTTTAGCAATGGCACCGGCTGCCACGCGCATGGCGGTTTCGCGGGCCGAGGAGCGGCCGCCGCCGCGATAGTCGCGCAGGCCATATTTCTGTTCGTAGGTGTAATCCGCATGGCCGGGACGGAACAGATCTTTAATCGCGCTGTAATCCTGCGAACGCTGGTCGGTGTTTTCAATCAGCAGACCGATGGAGGTGCCGGTGGTGACGCCTTCAAACACGCCGGACAAAATCTTCACCTGATCCGGCTCGCGACGCTGGGTGGTATAGCGCGAAGTGCCGGGACGACGACGATCGAGATCGTGCTGAATATCGGCTTCGGTCAGCGGGATGCCGGGCGGCACACCATCAACAATGCAGCCAAGCGCAATACCGTGCGACTCGCCAAAGGTGGTAACGCGAAAAAGTTGTCCGATGCTGTTTCCGGCCATGGGGGTTCCTTGTTGCGATGTTGCGGGCGAGCGCTCGCCCCGATTTTTAGTCTTTATAGAATGAGAAGTGCGACTGCGCCGCGACGATTTGATCGCGCGTCAGCATGAACACGCCGTCACCGCCGTTATCAAACTCCAGCCAGGTAAAAGGCACGTCCGGATACTGCTCCATCATGTGCACCATGCTGTTACCGACTTCGCAAATCAGCACGCCCTGCTCACTGAGGTAGTCCGGCGCGCAGGCCAGGATGCGGCGCACCAGCTTCAGGCCGTCGCTGCCCGCGGCCAGACCGAGCTCCGGCTCGTGGCGATATTCGTTCGGCAGGTCGTCCATGTCTTCAGCATCGACGTACGGTGGATTGGTGACGATCAGGTCATATTTAACCTGCGGCAGATTGCGGAACAGGTCGGCGCGAATCGGCGTGACGTGATGCAGCAGACCGTGCTCTTCAATATTCTGTTCAGCCACGGCCAGCGCGTCGGTGGAGATATCGACGGCATCCACTTCCGCTTCCGGGAAGGCGTACGCACAGGCGATGGCGATGCAGCCGCTGCCGGTGCACATGTCGAGAATATGGCGCGGCGCTTCGTTGATCAGGCCGGCAAAGCGGTTTTCGATCAGCTCGCCAATCGGTGAGCGCGGCACCAGCACGCGCTCATCGACGTAGAATTCATGGCCGCAGAACCAGGCTTTATTGGTGAGGTAGGCCACCGGAATGCGCTCGTTAACGCGACGGATTACGCGTTCCACGATGCGGTGACGTTCGCTGGCGGTCAGGCGAGCGTGGCGCATGTCTTCCGGAATATCCAGCGGCAGCCACAGCGTCGGCAGCACCAGTTGGACCGCTTCGTCCCAGGGATTGTCCGTGCCGTGGCCGTACCAGATGCCCGCCGCCGAAAAGCGGCTTACTGCCCAGCGCAGCATATCCTGAATGGTGTGCAGTTCGTTCACTGCCTCATCGACGAAAATCTTGTCCACGTAGCCCTCCGCAGGCCATAAAATCAATCGGCCGATAGTGTGCCATGAAGCCGGGCAGAATTCAGCGCAGCGAGGTGAAAAAGCTGACATTTGTTGACGCTTAGCGGTAAGGTAACGGCCAGACACCCGCCATTTCTGATGATTCACTGAGACATGAGTAAAAAGACGCCGCTAAGCCAGGACGACCAGGCGCTGTTCCGCCAGCTAATGAGCGGTACGCGCCAGCTGAAACAGGATACGATCGTGCACAAACCGGCAGTGAAAAGCCGTGAAGTGCCGCTGAAGCGGCTGCTGTCTGAGCAGGCCGATAACAGCCATTATTTCTCCGACGAGTTTCAGCCCCTGCTCTCCAGCGACGGGCCGACGCGCTACGTACGCGCCGACGTCAGCCATTACGAGCTGAAAAAATTACGGCGTGGCGATTACACGCCAGAGATTTTTCTCGATCTGCATGGGTTAACCCAGCTTCAGGCGAAACAGGAACTCGGCGCGCTGATTGCCGCCTGCCGCCGCGAGCATATTTTCTGTGCCAGCGTGATGACCGGCCACGGCAAGCACATTCTCAAGCAGCAAACCCCACTCTGGCTGGCACAGCATCCGCACGTGATGGCGTTTCACCAGGCACCCAAACTGTTTGGCGGCGACGCCGCGCTGCTGGTATTGATTGAAGTCGAAGAGTGGCAGCCGCCGGAATTACCCTGACCGGCCAGGTATTTACTCAGCGGCGGTTCAGGAATATTACGCACATCATTCCCCAAAATAATTCAGGTTGCAGCAAGGCGGCAAGGAAATGAATCCCCGGGAGCTTACATTAGTAAGTGACTGGGGTGAATTGACGCAGCCAACGCCGCTGCGGCCTGAAATATGACGGGGAATCCCCAGGAGCTTATGTGAATAAGTGACTGGGGTGAATTGACGCAGCTAACGCAGCTGCGGTTTGAACGCACATCATTCCCCAAAATAATTCAGGTTGCAGCAAGGCGGCAAGGAAATGAATCCCCAGGAGCTTACATTTGTAAGTGACTGGGGTGAATTGACGCAGCCAACGCCGCTGCGGCCTGAAATATGACGGGGAATCCCCAGGAGCTTACATCAGTAAGTGACTGGGGTGAATTGACGCAGCCAACGCAGCTGCAGCCTGAAGTATGAAGGGGAATTACATGGCTTTGGCCAGCTTGGCCGGACTCACCTGCCACGCCAGCTTGCCTTCACAGGCGTCGGCATCAAACTCCACGCAGGCAATGGCGGAGGTGGCGAACATCGGTGGCGCTTCCTGCGGGCAGAGTTCGGAAACCAGATAGCCGACCAGCGGCAGATGTGAAATCACCAGCACCGCGTGCGCACCCTGCACCGCCAGCGCCTGTAAATGGCAGGCGACCATGCCCGGATCGCCGCCTGGCGTCAGTTCTGGCAGCACTTCCTGCCCTTCCGGCAGTTTCAGCGCTTCACGTACCGTGGCGAGCGTTTGCCCGGCGCGCAGATAAGGGCTGACCAGCACCTTATCGATTCCCGGCGTCTGACCATTCAGCCAGCTCGCCATCTGACGTGATTCGTCGCAGCCACACAGGGTGAGAGGACGAACCGCATCACTCGCTGCTTCCAGAGCTGCGTCGCCGTGACGCATGATAAAAACTTGCATAAAGCACCGCTGTTGTTTGTCGATATCGCCGGGTACCACAGCACCAGACGCTTCATTCTGCGAATGAACGCTGTGTTTTACCCCAATGGCTTGAGTATAGTCAACCGGTTGTTTATTAAATAAGCATATCTCAGAATGGTGCCGCGCCAGGCACTGCGCGGCCCCGATTCTAACCCGCTGAATCCGTGCGGCTATTCATGAATGTGCAGAAGTGTAAAAATTCGTTTTCCCTTCTGACATTGCCACTAACGCGTCACAGGGCGTAAAACGCTCGCCGTATTGCTGCATTAATGTACGTAATGTATTGACGATCTCGCCCGCACCACGCTGGTCAATATAGCGGAACGGCCCGCCGAGAAACGGCGGAAACCCGATGCCAAACACTGCCGCGATGTCGCCGTCGCGGGCGCTGCGGATCACCGCTTCGTCGAGACAACGTACCGCCTCGTTAAGCATCAGCATCACGCAGCGCGTGGCGATCTGCTGCTCGCTCTGTTTCGCCTGGGGTTGCAGCTGCAGCAGGCGGTACAGGCTGGCATCGGCCCGACGCTTACGCGGCCAGCGCGTGCGCTGATAATCATAAAAGCCTTTCCGGTTTTTGCGCCCTTTACGATCGTCAGCCAGGATAGCGCTCACCGCCTGCGGCGCGCTGAAGCGTGAACCGTAAGCCTGTTCGAGAATCGGGCTGATTTTGCTGCCGACATCAATACCAACTTCATCCAGCAATTGCAGCGGGCCTACCGGAAAACCAAATTTCACCAGTGCGCTATCAATGTGTTCAATGGGCTCGCCCTCCAGCAGACAGCGCATGGCTTCATTTATATAGGGCGCGAGAATGCGGTTTACATAAAAGCCGGGACGGTCAGCCACCACCACGGCGGTTTTGCCCTGACGGCGCGCCAGTTCCACCGTGGTGGCCAGCGTCTGCGCCGACGTGCCGCTGTGCGGAATTACCTCAACCAGCGGCATCTTGTCTACCGGGCTGAAGAAGTGCAGGCCGATAACATTCTCCGGGCGCTGCGCGCCGGCGGCGAT
>NZ_SDFT01000207.1:0-15422 GCF_004916815.1 Pantoea sp. R102 | reverse complement strand
GTTCAATATATTGAAAATTAACATCATTAGACCTGTTTAATTTATCTAACAAAACAGTGCTGACAGGAAATCTTGTATGACCCAAAAGGATCACATTGTACCCCTTCTTAGATAAATCCTGAACCACCTCAATATATTCATTATTAATTAATTCATTTTTATTCTCGTCAGGAAAGCCTCCATGACCTATTACAATTACATTGTTATTACCTTTTAACATAGGCGTTTTATAGCATGTATCTATTCTAATTAGTTTTTCCAGGACTTTTGAAATATTAATAGGCAATGAAATAAGGTTTGATTTTTCATTAAACATATGAGGATGTAGACAAAAAAATTTTGCTCCATCATTATATTGATTATTTTCAAACTGTAGGTAACTTGTCAGGCCTTCCTCATAAAAAAAATAGTTGTTGGCTTTAAAAGCTGAAGCTACGGTTAAAAGCATTTCAGGAAAAGGTGAATAGACCTCATCAAAAAAATCAATTGTGTGTTCATAATTGATAGTTTCTGAATAATATTCTTCGTGAGAAACAAAACTTACACTTTCCCAAGCATGTAATCTGTTCGCCCAGAGCCTATTAGATGCGACGGGTTGTCTATCAATTGTAATCAAGATATGATCTTCGTAAGATGCACTGTGTAATTCGCTTGAAATTACTGACGCCATCAAAGTTGAGTAATAGCCTGTAGAGATAAATAATCTTTTTTTCATTTATTAGCGCCCAAATTTTTAAAGTTGCGTCTAAAAACTAAGAGAAATAATTTGAGTGACTTTCTAAATAGAGAGGTAAAAAATCGATTATAATTTCTTTCATAAAAATTAAAATAGCGCTTCTTTTCATCCAGAATAACTTCATTTCCTTTTAAAATAACTTCAGATGATAAATTTAGATCGTTAAGACCTTTTAGGATATTTATAAGCTCATATCTAAAATTAATATGTTTGTTGCCCTTACAGTTTATAATTCTTGGATGGATATTCTTATCAGAAATCACCATATCATAATAAACATTTTCTAATTTGTAAAAGCTTAAAATATAACTCAATCTGGCTAAATAGTCCCACAAAGGGAAATCACAATTTTCTTTCAAATAACCAATTTCAGTTAAGACTTCTCTGGGTAAACTAAATGGCAGAGAGCATATTGAAGGTCTCATCAATATACTACATGTAGAGAGAAAATCATCATTAGAGGGATGTGCTTTACACCCTAACAAAAAGGGACGATTTAAAAACGTGGCATGATAATTAATAATCAAGTCGGCGTAATAGATTTTTTTTTGATAATTCCTTGATCCTTTATAGAGCATTTCAAAATATGATGAACTAATCTTGTCATGCTGATCAAGTATTAAAATATATTCACCTTCAGAACGCCTTAGCCCGATGTTTAATGCTGAGGCATAGCTGTCAATATTAATTGAACTTACAATCTTAATTTTACTAATATCATCCTCATGTAATTTCCTCATGAATGTTCGCAAATTTTCTTCATCACTATCCTTACATACGATTACCTGCTCCCAATTAGAAAACGATTGCGATCTAAGAGAATTAAATGTATCTTCAAATAAAAATAAATCTGTAGAGATAACAGTTATTACTGATACGAAGGGAGATATTGATTCAGCCATATAAACTCAAAACGGCGCAATGCGCCGTTTAATTTAAAAGTTAATTTTAAGGGTTCTTAATATCTTAGCAATAATCGACTTCTTAATCTTGAACGTCTTGCCAAATAATTTAACAAAAATAAATCCGCCACTTATCTTGTAAGTGATTTTACCTGCATATTTCTCAATGAATTTATCTTGCTTTGTCATAGGAGCATGCGGATTGCGCTTGCGATAAGTCCAATAAAAGTCTTTTAAAGGATGCACACAAGTGAGAGTCCAAGGTTTTCGACGATCAGTATAATGCAATATACCTATGTCTGATAATGTTTCAGACTCTTGCTGTAAGCTATATTTTCTTTCAAGATCATTAGCTGTGAACATTCTACTGTTGACATTCCACTTTAAAGGTAAAATTTTTGATTGATCTTTAAAAGTAATGTTTAAGATGTCCTGGTCTTGAAGACTTATTTCTCTGTTATTGATGTAAAAATTAATCATATAGTCAATAAATACATCAGGGTATTTTAGTCTTATCTCTTTTAAGTTGAAAACGATCATACCGGCGTTAAAATAATTATTATCAGCCCCAAGTAAAAGCCGTCTTGATTGAAGAATACCTCCCTCATCCAGAGATGCCCCTATACATTTACCATCAAGATTTTCCTGCCAAAGTTTAACAATATCGTCAAGACAAATCATGTCAGAGTCTAAATAAATAACTTTATCGATATCAGGAAGCACTTTGTGGATAACTAAACGATAATAAGTATTAAGCGAAATGTATGAACGATTGAGTGGTAAAGAGCTGAATAAATCGGGGTCTATTTCAACAAACTTGATTGTGACATTTGGTTTGAGGCCAAAGTGAAGAAGCTCTCTTTTATCACTTGTCAAATTATTGTCACATAGTATATGGAATACTAATTTTTGCTTATCATTCGCATTATCTATAATAGACTCAATTGTCGCCGAAGCATGAGGATAGTATTTATCATCGAATGACAAGCAAATATTTACTGGCTCATCAATTAATATTTTATTCTGTTTTTTCTTTGCTTGAATATTATTTAAGATATTATTGATGTCTAATTTTGGTGATTCAGCTAAATACATTAATCCAGCAGTACTAACTCGAATCCCATGATATTCTCTTCGTGCATAGAGTACATAGGCATTAACTAATCTTTCTGCGATAAACCCCCAAATTCTTGATTGATACGAATCGTATGAACTAATATCAATCTTTTCCTCTGCTTCGTTTAAAACGCCAAATAAGAACTCACAGTACTCATGATAGTATTCGCGCTTCATAATAGTTATGTTCGCAAAAAAACAAGAGGTCGAATATAAAGATTCTAAAAGCGCTAAGTAATATTTAGGATATTTTTCCTTGACGATTTCTACTACAATGTCCAAATCTTTTTTATAATGATCCAGACTATATTGATCATAGTTAGACATTATTTTCCAGGGAAGCCCTACTGGGTGGACGTTCCATACCGGACCTGTGATAATATCTTGTTCAGCACAGATGTTTTTTATGCTCTCAGAATCCAGTTTATGTTCTGTGATAATATCATCATCAAGCTTATTTATTACATTGTAATCGCCATGTGATTTAAATGATAGATATCTCCTGTAATGCATCAACCCATAGTAATCTGCCTCATCGTTTTTCCAGGCCCAATATATGGCAGTAAGTTCACACCAGGATTTATTCTTTACAGAAATATTATCACCAGTATCATCGCCTATACAATAATCAAGTGTTGTGTTTGATAAAGCTCTTCCAACCTGAATAGGGATGATACATTCATTTTTGATATACGGTGACTGCTTATGATGACAAACGTAAATTTTAACATTAGGATTTGTTGACACGTAAACCTCAAATTCAAATATCAAATATCAAATAACATTAAGATAGAGAGTCTTAGTCTTTTCATAAACTGTCTCAAGACTAAAACGTTCCTCAACAATTTTTCGCCCACGCAAGCCCATTTGTAAGCGCACTTCTGGATTTGCGAGTAAACTCAAAAGTTTCGCTTTAAACTCGTCCTTGTCACCCCTGCTAGCCACATACCCATTGACACCATCATTAATGATACTACTACAGCCACCGCTATCATAAACTATACAGGCTCTACCAATTGCTGAACTTTCGATGATTATCCTTGGAATACCCTCAAAATAAACAGATGGTAAGGCAACAATATTACATTCCCCAATCAATTTAGGAATATCATTTCGCTTGCCAAGCCAATTAATTAAACCGTCATTGTGCCATTTCATAATATCTTCTTTGGCAATCGCATCCGTATCATCTTCTATCTCAATCCCTGCGACGTTAAGAACGAAAGATTTACCTTGAGCTTTTAGTTCTCTATTTATATTGACTAACACTTCCAGGCCTTTTGACTTCAACATCCTTGCAGCGAACAACACAACCAGAGGTTTATTATCAATCTCCTTCTGATATTTAAAGTCACGCAGATTGACACCGACCCCATCAATAACCATGCATTGCTTATCAGACACCTTAATCAATTTTGTAAGGAAAATTAAGTCATTGACATGTTCAAAAGTCAAACGACTTTTTTCATTCTTGAAAATAAATTCATAAAGTTTTCTGACGCCATAGTTCAACAGTTTGTAAGTTAAGTTTTGATTCATGAATACCCTACCCAAACCTACAAAACTTGATATGAATGCCGTCTGTGTAAATCTTGCGTATAAACCACCAATAAGTATTGGTTTAATAGTTATAGAATGAAGTATATCTGGTTTAATTATATTCAGTATTTTAAAAGACAAGATTGAATCTTTTATTACCGACAATAGATTAAGTGTTCTCTCATTCATGCGCGAGTTATGGCAGATAAATCCCTGAGCAGACAAGTTAGAAATTTCAACATTGCTAAAGTGCGCTATTATATGAACTTCACATCCATCGTTTTGGAATAGCTTTGCTCTTTCTAACCAGTGAAGCTCGAAATACCAGCCAGAGTTAATAAAAAAACAAATCTTTTTTTTCATTTTAACACCATTAGTGGTTGTACCCACTAATCCCTTGCATTCCGTGAAGAATCCCTTTAAATAAATAACCATAATATTTTTTTTTGCTTTTACAGTTAAGACCGTTCAAAAAATATTTGGTTATCCTGAAAAACTTAGCAACTCGGGAGAAAAAATCGATTCCATCATACAAGGATTGACTAAGAAATAAGTTCCTTGCCAGATAATAAATTTTCCACTCTTGGGAATCCCAACCTGTGTTCATTTTAACATCATGAAAAAATTCGAGATCGGTATTAAAATTTATTTTATGACCCAATTTTTTTAAATAGAAAGAGTAATAAACATCATCATAATAGATGAAAAGTTCCGGTTTGATGTAACCATAAGTCTTGATTAAAATTTTCGCGGGAATAAGTACACCAACGAATGAAAATGAAATCACTTCTGAAGATAACTCTGGATTTGCGACATAATCCGATGGTTGTTTTAGGTAACGTATATTGTCTAAGAATGAGTGAGTATTTAGTTTCCATGGAAGATTCATCTTACAAATCTCACCCAATCTGTTTTTCACAACAGCACAATAGATCTCATCAGATTTTGGTTTTAAATTTTTAAATCGTTTCAAAAATTCTGTGTGTGGATAAGCATCATCATCGTAAAATAGGATCCAATCAGTTTGAATATTTTTCGATATATATTCTGCACCATAACGAAAGCCACCTGCACCTCCGTTATTATCCACTTTATGAAGCACAACAATTCTGGGGTCGTCAACACAGTTAAGCCATTCTGTTGTGCCATCTGTTGAAGCGTTGTTAACAATAATAATATGTTGGAATGGCAACTTCCTTGTTGCCATTACTGTGTATTCGAGTTTGTCTAATCTATTGAATGTTACAATTAAAGCGCTTACATTCATCTGACTGAAACCGTAAATGCAGGCATCTGATTCTCGTTTTTGATGGTATCCAGATAGACACGAGCTGTATTCAATGCTTCGGCAATCGTAACATCCATATCTAAATAACGATATGTTCCTAATCGTCCAATAAAAGTAATTTTTTGCTCCTGCTCAGCTAACTCTAAGTATTTTTCAAGCATTTGCATTTCACCAACCTGCCTGATCGGGTAGTAAGGAATATCATTTTCCTCACAGGCACGGCTATATTCTTTATAACATACTGAACCAGCGTGCTTTTCCCAGGGAGCAAAGTATTTATGTTCAGTAATTCGAGTATAGGGTACTTTTTGTTCACAGTAATTCATTACTGCACACCCCTGGTAATCTCCTTCATGATAGAACTTCTCAAAATCAAGGGTTCTATAACCTAAGCGGCCGAATTGATGTTCATAAAAGCCATCAAGAGCACCGCTATAGAAGACATGATCAAATTCATTGATTCTATTTTTATCAAATTCAGTATTTAGCTGAACTTCAATGTTTTCATGAGTGAGGATTTTTTCAACAATGACTGTATAGCCGTCTCTAGGCATTCCCTGGAATTTATGATTAAAGTAATTATCATCATAGTTGAATCTAACAGGAAGCCTTTTGAGTATCGAAGCGGGCAGTTGTGAGGGTTGCATTCCCCATTGTTTGATGGTGTACCCTTTGAAGAAAGCTTCGTATAACTCACGACCTACAAAGCGTAGGGCCTGTTCTTCAAAGGTTTGTGGGTTAATAATGGAAGACTCACCTTTCTCTTCTATATATTTTTTCGCTTCGTCTGGAGAAAGCGTTGTGCCAAAAAATTGGTTTATAGTATGTAAATTTATCGGCAAAGAAAAAACTTTTCCATCTACTGTTGCTTTGACACGATTTACATATGGCATCATCTCAGTATAAAGGTTCAGATAATTCCAAACTTCTTCATTATCGGTATGGAAAATATGAGGCCCATATGTATGAACCGTAACGCCGGTTGTTTCATCAATTTCGCTGTAGCAATTTCCAGCAACATGTTTGCGAACATCGATAACTTTTACTTTGTGACCTTGCTCAGCTAATTCTCGCGCAATAACTGCACCTGAAAAACCAGCACCTACAATTAAAATATTTTTCTTCATCACTTATTCCTTACAAGATTATTGCTGCATAAATTCTTTATATTCAGCAATAACACTCTTGCTGTCGCCAATCTTTCTGACTTTATGATTCTCAATCCAGATAACTTTATTACATACTTTTTCGATATCACTCATACTGTGACTTACAAAAAGAATTGTGACACCCTTACTCTTGAAGTCATTTATGGTATTAATACATTTCCTCTGAAAACTTATATCACCAACTGCTAGGACTTCATCGATTATAAGAATATCAGGATCAACCTGAGTTATTACCGAAAAGCCCAATTTGGCGAGCATTCCACTTGAGTAAACCCGGATCGGCTCATCAATGAATTCACCTAATTCAGAAAATTCAATTATTTTATCTATTCTTTTATTAAGTTCTTTTCTTCGTAATCCCAAAAGCGTCGCATTAAGCCGAATATTTTCCCGACCGGTCAACTCAGGATGAAAACCGCCACCAAGCTCAAGCATTGATGCAACTCGGCCGCTTACTTCCACGCTGCCACACGTGGGCTTAATAACACCAGCGACGAGCGATAATGAGGTACTTTTCCCCGCACCATTTCGTCCAATCAATGCTACCGATTCACCCTTATTAACCTGAAAACATATGTCTTCAATGGCCAGATACGAACGTCCAGAAAGCATTGATAACGCTCTCTTGGGATTAAAAATTAGCTCCTTAATTCCTGAGCCGATATGATGATATAGAGGATAGCGTTTAGTTACGTTTTTAAATTCAATTGCTACTGTCATTACAAAATCTCAGCGAAACGGAATTTCAATTTATTGAATACCCAAACACCAACGACCATCATTACGAGCGCTGATAAATAAATATGCGAAAGAGTAGTGTAATTTATCGTACCATGCATAAAAAGATCACGCCATGAAACAATCATTAGCGATAAAGGGTTAGTCCCTATAATCCATCTATAAGCTTCAGGAATTAAATCAACTGAATAAAGAATAGGGGTACAATAAAACATCAGCATAATCCCCAGACTTACAAACCTTTCCAAGTCTCGAAAGAAAAGATTCAGTGTCGACAACATTAATGCCAGGCCATAAGTCAGCATCATTTGTCCAAATCCTATCAATGGAATTCCCCATAGCCAGGAAATGGATGGGCTCATATCGTAAATATAAAGAAAAACAACGATAACTGGAATTGTACAAAGAAAATGCAAAAACTCCATTAACACATTACTAAAAGGAATAACTGACCTTGGAAAAACAGTTTTCTTTATGATTTGAGCGTTGGCGATAAATGAAAAAAGTGAATTATTAGCTGAGCTTGCAAACCATTGCCACGGAAATAATCCGGTAATAAGAAAAACTGTATAATTTGGTATTTGAATTCTCATTACCAACTTAAAAATAAAATAATAAATCATTGCAAAAAGTAAAGGATTTGCAATTGACCATAGATAACCTAGAAAACTGCTTTTATATCGTACCTTTAACTCTTTCTCTGTGATTACTGCAATAAGATCAATGAGATAGCCAAAATTATACTTCATATATATTGCTCAAATATGCCTTGTTGATAAGCGCTTCGCTTAATGTTGCAACTCTATGCTGGACTTCTCAGCAAAAGATGAATGCTACCGCCCCTGGCTCACAGCTACCAGTGCACATAAGGTTTGAATCTAACCAATCTGTACTAAAAATTAGGTTCACCTTCGAAAGTCGTTTACAAATCATAGATTAATAGCGAAACATGCAGGACTGAATCTTATGAGAGCGAATCTTTAGCCATTAAAATACGTACCAAACATGCCACTAATTTAAACAGCACAAATCCTAGCATTTTCATAATCTTTAAGAAAGTGACAGCTAATCAATGGTGCTCAAAGATTAGACTAATCCGATGAAATGCAAAAAGCCTGTCTATGACAGGCTTTTAACTTAACTGGTGTTACGACTAGTCACTCAAACCCATTCGGGTTCTTCGACTGCCAGTTCCAGGTATCGCGCATCATCGCATCGATACCGCGCGTGACGCGCCAGTCGAGTTCTTTGTTGGCCAGGCTGGCATCCGCCCAGAACGCCGGCAGATCGCCGTCGCGACGCGGTTTGAACTCGAACGGAATCTGTTTACCGGACGCCTGCTCAAATGCCTTGATCATCTCCAGTACTGAGAAGCCTTTGCCGCCGCCGAGGTTGTAAGCTTTGTAGCCTTCAACTTTTGGCAGGTGATCCAGCGCTTTCAGGTGCCCTTCCGCCAGGTCGACGACGTGAATGTAGTCGCGCTGGCAGGTACCATCTGGCGTCGCGTAGTCATCGCCAAACACGCCCAGCTTGTCCAGACGCCCAATCGCCACCTGCGCAATGTACGGCAGCAGGTTGTTCGGAATACCGGTTGGGTCTTCGCCAATCTCACCGGATTCGTGCGCGCCGACCGGGTTGAAGTAGCGCAGCGCGATGGCTTTGAAGTTCGGCTCGGCTTTGGCGAAGTCGCGCATCACGAACTCAATCATCAGCTTGGAGGTGCCGTACGGACTGGTGGTGCCACCAATCGGCGTCGTTTCGACGTACGGAACCGGTGCGTCAGCGCCATACACGGTGGCGGATGAGCTGAAGATAAAGTTCCACACGCCAGCGGCGCGCATCTCTTCCAGCAGCACCACGGTCCCGGCGACATTGTTTTCGTAATATTCCAGCGGCATGCGCGTGGATTCGCCTACCGCTTTCAGCGCGGCGAAGTGGATGACGGCTGAGATGTCATTGCTGGCAAACAGATCGCGCAGGCAGGCGCGGTCGCGGATGTCGCCTTCAACGAAGACCGCTTTCTTACCGGCCAGCTTCTCAACGCGATTGATTGCTTCGCGCGAGGCATTGCAAAGGTTATCCAGGACTACAACGTCGTCGCCGCGCTCTAACAGCGCCAGCACCGTATGGGAGCCGATGTACCCTGCTCCGCCCGTTACCAAAATAGCCATGTGTACTCCTTTAAAACCGCGCAACCTGCGCGGCGGGGAAAGAGATTATTTTGCCAGAATTTTTTGGATTGCTTCGCGGAAATCGCGGCCCTGGGTGTTGTTGCGCAGACCGTACGAGACGAAGGCCTGCATGTAGCCGAGTTTACGACCGCAGTCGAAGCTGGTGCCGGTCAGCAGCTGAGCATCAACCGGTTTTTTCTGGCTCAGAGAGGCGATGGCATCGGTCAGCTGGATACGGCCCCAGGCGCCTGGCTCCGTGCGCTCCAGTTCACCCCAGATATCCGCAGAAAGCACGTAACGGCCCACGGCGGTCAGGTCTGAGTTCAGCTCGGACGGATGATCTGGTTTTTCCACGAAGTTGGTGATGGTGCTGATATCGCCCGGATTATCCAGCGGCTGCTCGGTGGTCAGCACGCCATATTCAGACAGGTCTTCGCCCGGCATGTGTTTCGCCAGAACCTGGCTGCGGCCGGTCTCTTCGAAGCGTGCCACCATCGCGGCAAGGTTGTAACGCAGGTGGTCAGCGGTGGAGTCATCCAGCAGCACGTCTGGCAGGACCACCACAAATGGGTTGTCGCCAATCATCGGACGGGCACACAGTACCGAGTGGCCAAGACCCAGCGGGTTCGCCTGACGCACGTTCATGATAGTCACGCCCGGCGGGCAGATTGACTGCACTTCGCTTAGCAGCTGGCGCTTCACGCGCGCTTCAAGCAGCGCTTCCAGCTCGTAGGTGGTATCGAAGTGGTTTTCCACTGCATTTTTGGAAGCATGGGTGACCAGCACAATCTCCTTGATGCCCGCCGCCACGCACTCGTCGACAATGTACTGAATCATTGGTTTATCGACGATAGGCAGCATCTCTTTCGGAATGGCTTTAGTCGCAGGGAGCATATGCATACCGAGACCCGCAACCGGGATTACTGCTTTAAGCTTGGTCATATTTATTCCATTTCATGAAGTGAATACGTGGGGTCGATTATGCAGGATCGGCCGGTTGAGCAAGTATAATCTTTATCTGAAAAACTGGCACTAACTCTCTGTCAACACATAAAAAATCGTCAAAAAGTCCATCTGCCAGCCGGCAATGAGGCGGGAAAAAAAAGCGGCTAAATGGCTGAAAAACAGTGGAAGGCAGAGTGCTGAGCGATGACCGGTGAGGCCAGTGATTGTTGAGCGTTCAGACCGGCGTTGCGGAAACATCATTGGGGCGAAGATGGAAGCGTATTTTTGAAAGGTCGCCATGAATGGCGCCCCTACAGGATCACAGCAGGTTTTTGTAGGGTGCGCATTTGATGCGCACCGGCAGCTGCACGTCATTCACCGATCACATCTGATTTTAAAGGTCGCCATGAATGGCGCTCCTACAGGATCACAGCAGGTTTTTGTAGGGTGCGCATTAATGCGCACCGGCAGCTGCACATCAGTCACCGAGCACATCTGATTTTGAACGGTCGCCATGAATGGCGCCCCTACAGGATCACGGCAGGTTTTTGTAGGGTGCGCATTGATGCGCACCGGCAGCTGCACGTCAGTCACCGTCCACATCTGATTTTAAAGGTCGCCATGAATGGCGCCCCTACGGGATCACGGCAGGTTTTTGTAGGGTGCGCATTGATGCGCACCGGCGGCTGCACGTCAGTCACCGATCACATCTGATGATGCCGGGCGGTCGCCGTTGCCGACGACCACTCCCGTCATCACCGCTTACAGCCAGCCCTCAAACCACTCGGGCATCACGAACAAGTTGAAATGATTCACCAGCAGCATCAGGCCGACAAACACCACCGACACCGACACCCACTGGCGCGCATACGGCATAAAGCGGATGCCAATCACCGGTTTGATGAAGAACGGATGCGCGAAAGCGGAGATCAGCACCTGTGAAATCGACAGCGTCAGCGCCACGTAAATCACGTTCGGCCAGATCCACGTAGTGGCCAGCACCACCACCACCACCAGGCTGGCGACGATATTCCAGTAGAACTCGACGTTGGTGCGTCCGTTCGCCTGGGAGATCGCGCCGGTCAGGCCGCCCATCGGGCGCAGCATACCGAACAGCAGCATCAGCGGGATCAGGTGATACACCTGCTCGTGCGAAGCGCCATACAGCACACGCACAATCACCGGAGAGAGAATACCAATCGCCAGGTACATCGCGCTGCTGAACAGCATGATGACGAAGGTGCCCTTAAGGAACAGTTTTTTCAGCTGCTCGGGATCGTGCTGCTTCTCGGCGAAGCGCGGCAGCGCCAGGCGGTTAATCACTGGCGACACCAGCTTCAGCGGCTGCAGAATCAGCTCTTTCGCCAGCGAGTAAATCCCCAGCATCTCGGCACCCATCACTTTACCGACGATCAGCGCATCGGCCTGAGTACGCAGCTGGTTAATGGTCTGTGAACCCAGCTGATAGATACCGTAACGCACCGCGCTGACAAAGGTTTTGCCGTCGAACTCCCAGGTTGGCCGCCACGACTTCTCGCCAAAGTAGATCATGCAGAGAATGCGCGTGAAGGCGTTGATGAACAGCCCGAGAATCGCCGCCGCCACCGTCAGCGAGGTGAAATAGAGCATCGCCACCGTACACAGGAAGGCAAACAGCTTAGTGCCCATCTCAATCTTCGCCAGCGTCACCATGCGTTTGGTTTTCACATAGTGCGCCTGATACTGCGACAGGTGACCGAGCACGAGGAAGTTGAGGCTGGTGAGCATAATCAGCGCCGTCAGCTCCGGCAGATGGTAGAACCACGCCACCGGCCAGGCGATGGCCAGCATGATCAGACCGGTACAGAAGCTCAGCGAGACGTTAACCCAGTAAATGGTGCTCTGCTCACGACGTGTAATCTCCTGACGATGCACGATGTAGCTGCTCATGCCCATGTCCTGCAGCACGGTAGCCACCGCCAGAATGGCGTTGATGATAGCCAGCAAACCCAGCTCGTGCGCTTCCAGCTTGCGCGCCAGCACCGCCAGCTGCAGCACCTGCAGCAGCGCGGCAAAGCAGGTGCTGCCAAACAGCCACACCGCCTGTTTTTTTAATCCACTCACACCATGCGCTCCAGAATTTTCGCCAGCTCACCGTAAGCGATGTGCTGATTGAACTCGGTTTCCACTTTATGGCGCGCTGCGGACACCACCGGTGCAACGTCAACGTCGCCGCGCGACAGGCGCAGCAGCGTGTCCGCCAGCTCGTCGGCATCATTTTCCGATACCAGCCAGCCGCTGACGTTATTCTGAATCAGCTCCGGGATGCCGCTGTGGTAGGTGGACACCACCGGCAGGCCGACCGCTATCGCTTCCATCAGCGCCACCGGAATGCCTTCCATATCGCCATCGGCGGCGGTTTTCGACGGCAGCAGGAAGATGTCAGCCTCGCTCAGCGCCTGACGAATCTCCTCCTGCGGCTTGAAGCCCGGCATGGTCACCATGTCTTCCAGGCCGGCACGCGCGATGTGCTCGCGCATCATGCCGTCCTGCTCGCCGTTACCAATGATGGTGAACTGGAACTGACCGCCGTTATCGCGCAGGATTTCACTGGCTTTTACCGCCACGTCCAGCCCTTTTTTCTCGGTCAGGCGCGCCACCGAAACAATGCGCAGCGGTTTGTGGAACGCGTCGCGCGGCTGGAAGTTAAACTTCTCCGGCTCGATGCCCATACGCGTGACGTGCACTTTCTCGCGCGGACAGCCCATCTCAATCAGCTTTTTCTCCCACAGATGGCTGATCGGCAGCATCAGTTCGCTCTGTCTGAACAGGTTGATGTAATCCAGTTTGTGCTCTTCAAGAATGTGGCGACGCGAGATATCAGCGCCGTGGAACACCGTCGCCTGCTTGCCCTTCAGTACCCCCAGCTCGCGCAGTTTATTCGCCAGCGCACCGGCATAGCCGAAGTGCACCAGGAACACATCGGCAGTAAAGGTCTGCCGGGCATTAGCGACAATGGCTGGCAGCAGCAGCTTTTTCGCCTGCGCACCGTAGCGGCCAACGTTAAGCGACTTCAGCAGCGCCGGTTTGGCGATTTTCGGCAGCATCAGCCCGATGCGCTGGGTCAGTTTGTCGAGGTTTGATACCTTCTCTTCCGGCAGCAGATAGTGGGTTTTCGCCGCCAGATTGTACTCATCGAACGCAGCATGACGGTTGATCATGTCGCCCGGAAACACCGAGATGATCTCGACGTCATAGCCGGCATCGATGAAATGCGTCACCTGATTGAGGACAAACGTCTCAGAGGCAACCGGAAAACGCATGGTGAAAAAGGTTAGCTTCATCACTTACCCCAGGACGTTGAGAATTTCTTCGGTGATGCGGTTGCCGATTTCACGCTCCTGCGCCACCGCGGTGTTCACTTTTTGCTTCACGTTGTCGTAGTCCGCCAGCACCGTTTGCACTTTGTCGATCAGCGAGCCGTCCATCAGGCTCTGCACATCGGTGGCCATCTGCGGCAGACCCAGCTGGTTCATCACGCCGAGCGATTTGTGCTCGTAGTTGATGGCCACGGCTGGCGTGCCGAAATTCATGGAGATGATTGCCGAGTGCAGGCGCGTGCCGATGGTGAGATGACAGTGGCTGAGCAGGATGCCGAGCTCCAGGTCGTTGAACTCGTCCATGATCACATGGTAGTGCTCCGGCTGCTCAACGTGGTCGCGCAGCGTCAGCGCCACCATACGGTCATCTTTGGCATAGCTGTCGATGCCGGTACAGGTGGAGAACGCCACCACCTGATAACCTTCGGCGATCATGGCGTTGATCACCCGGCCAAACGCGGCTTCGTACTCTTTCTGCGTAACGCCAAGGCGTTTGTCGAACGGTGCCAGCTCACGCACGGTGATGGCGATGGTTTTGCGCGACTGAATGATGTTCTGCCAGTGCAGCAGGTTGTGGCTCGGATTTTCCACCTCGCGCGCCTGCACCAGGAACGCGGTGTCCACGCCCTTCTTCACCCGGCTGGTGGTCACGCCATCCTGCTTCAGGCGATCGAGGCTGACCTCTTCGCGCAGCACCAGGCTGTCGACGCGATCAAAAACAAAGTTTGCCAGCGCATTGACGCGCGGGTTTTCAAACGGGCCCACCGAGTGACCAATCATGTGCAGCGGCTTCTTCGCCATCAGCGCGCACAGCGCGTGATCAAACTGGGTAACGCCGTACAGATCGACGAAGAACGAGCCGCCGACCTGAATGATGGCGTCATATTTCGCCAGGCTGCGGGTGAATTCCGCCAGATGCGGTGGCACCGAGAAGGATTTATACACGCCACCTTTGCCAAGGTGCGCCATCATGATGTCCGGCATCAGACGGTTGGCGACTTTGCGCTTCAGGCTGCTGACCAGCCCTTTTGGCGCCTTACTGTTGTGCAGAAACAGCGAATCCTGCTGGATGTGCTGCTGCAGTAAATATCCGGAGCTGGTTGGATAGCGGCTGATGACATCGATATCCAGATCCCCACGCGCGGCCTGCAATGAATCAATCAGTCCACGTAAAATCGCGCCATCCCCACGATTTCCACAGGTATGGTTACCCACCAATAAAATCTTCATAAAAACTCCAGATAAATTTTTGTAATTTTTTACAAGCCGCCAGTTCCATACTGGCTAAGTGAACTCTGTAAGAAAAAACTGCTAATGGGCCAGCGGCCCGAAATTAACGACTGCCTGTTGTGACGTAATTGATACCTGCGACAGGTGTTACATGCGCGATAAATCGCGCCGCTACAGACTGTGCAAAGGGTCAGTGCAGAAATCTCCTCTGCACAAACCGTAGCGGCGC
>NZ_SDFT01000206.1:0-4563 GCF_004916815.1 Pantoea sp. R102 | reverse complement strand
TCACCGGCGCGTGCCGCTTCTACCGCCGCGTTGAGCGCCAGAATGTTGGTCTGGAAAGCGATGCTGTCGATGACGCTGATGATATCCACCACCTTACGCGAGGAGTGATGGATTTCGCCCATGGTGCTGACCACCTGACGCACCACTTCACTGCCGCGCGCCGCGACCTGAGACGCGCCATCTGCCAGCTGGTTAGCGTGCGTGGCGTTGTCGGCGTTCTGACGCACCGTGCCGGTCAGCTCTTCCATCGATGCGGCGGTTTGCACAATCGAACTCGCCTGCGATTCCGTCCGCGCCGAGAGATCGGCGTTGCCGCTGGCGATTTCGCGTGAAGCCGCGGTAATCGCCAGTGCGCTGTCGCCCACCTGGCGCATCAGCCCCTGCAAATGGGCGATGAACTGGTTAAAGCTTTGCGCCACAGCATTGAATTCCGGGCTATTGCTGGCTGGCAGACGTTGCGTCAGATCCGCACCACCAGTCGACAGCGCTTCGATGTTTTGATGCAGCAGATTCAGGCGTTTCATCATCGCGCGGACAAAGCCAAGCAGCACCAGCAGCAGCAGAATCGCCAGCGGGATCTGGACCAGGCCGAGACGGGTCAGCATGCTGTGCGTCTGCGCATCCAGCAGCGCGGACGGCACGTCGCTGGCCAGATACCATGGGCTGCCGGGAATGGCCTGCAGGAACAGCGTGTGCTCACCATCTTCTCCGCTGAAGGTGGTTTGCGACGGCTGAGAACCGGCCTGTGCCAGCAGCCCTTTCAGCGCCGCCGCCATTGGCAGCTGGGTATCAGCCAGATTTTCCAGCTTCGGCGTCCCCTCCAGCAACGCGGCATTGCCGACCACTTTGCCGTCCGCTTCGACAATCAGTACGCGGCCATGAATCGCCTCACCCATCTGCTGCGCCAGCTGGTTGAAAAAGCCGAGCGTGACGTCAATGGTTGAGACGCCCCACACAGTGCCGTTACGGTAAATCGCCATGGCGCAGTTGGTGCGCGGCTGCGGGCTGGCGGCATCCTGATAAGCCTTCGCCCACGCGCACTGGCCTTTTTCTGCGGCCATGCCATCTTTGTACCACGGCTGCTCCCAGTATTTGTCGGCAGCATCGGAGTTCCAGTAGGTGTTGACCTGCAGCTGGTTGCTGGCGTTACGCGCAAAGAACGAGCTGTCTTTCTCTTTCGCCGGATCGCGCCGGTTAGGTAACGGCCAGATACCGCCGCCGAACACGTTGCTGTCCTGATACTGGTTAACCAGCGCCGGCAGCAGCGTATCAATGGCGGCGCTGTCCATCACGCCCGCCGCTTCGGTAATGGCACGCTGCTGCGCCTGCACGCGGTTCATCTGCTCGACGATACGTCCGGCGAGACCATCCACCTCATAGCGCACCAGCCGGCTTTCGTTCTGGCTAAGCTGTGGCGCGATGAACTGGTTGATCACCAGGACGGTGACCAGCATAAGAACAACGAAGAATGCGACTAAAGTCGCGGTAAAACGAGATTGTGTGGTTTTTAACATCGGTGTGCCCTTACCCTGGTGTGGCGAGTTGCCTGATCGAGGTTAACGGCTTGTTACAGAGGAACTTGAGGTGCGCAAGATCACAAAATGGTTAACTAACACCCCTGCAGACCTGGCGACCCACGTTGTCGTGTTATCCAGTACGCGGTCAGGCGAGTGGGAACGGTGGATGAAGCAGGCTGGCGTCGGGGAGGTGCGTCCGGAACGTTTTCAGCGATTCGAACACAATTATATTAGTCTGCAGGCGATTATTGATGGCGTCGGTGTGGGTATCGGTGGAATACAAATGCTGGGACATGATCTGCAGGGCAACCGGCTTGTCACCCCGTTAGCTGTTGAGGCGAAGGGGAGCCGCTACGTGGCGTTAATTGCGCCTGACGTGGACAAATCATCTTCGCTAAACCGCTTTGTCGCATGGCTGGAACGGGAAGCATCCGCTTAATACCCGCCTGGTCGCTGCCAGAGGGGTATGTCGGGGCTTATTCGGCAGGCACTACGGTGCGGACTCCACCACTTCCTGGCGCGGACGGAACACATGATCGCTGCCCTGCGACAGCAAACGCTGCAGCAGCTGCTGGCCGCCGCGATCGTCCGCCTGGGCAAACAGCCGCTCGGCTTCGGTGATCGGCGTCGCCCACAGCAGATTTGGCCGATCGCCGTCGCGCTTCGGCAGCCGCAGTTGCGCGTTTTCGCCCGCCAGCCCGTTGGCCAGCAGGAAGCTTTCAAAGCCGACCGGCGCGACCTCCGACGCCAGCGTGTGCCCTTCGCCAATCCACGTCAGCCGCGCCCACGGCAAATGAGCAAACTCCGCCAGCGCGCTGGCCATCTGTACCGCGTTGGCCTCGGTCATCACTTCGCCATCCACCGCCATCGCCAGCTCTACACGCCGGTACTGCGGTGCCAGCTCGTCAAACAGATAATCCACCTGCGGCATCGGCCGGATACTCATGCCGAGCGTGAAGAAATACCACACGCCGTTATGCCAGTGCTGCGAAATCGCCATCGGCGGCCAGTTGCCCTGATCGATGGCGTAATATTTTACCGACTCACCAAACTGCGCCTGGTAACGTTGCAGCAGCTCGCTCTGCACGCGATCCCACTGCTGGCCATCGTGCCAGTCACGCCAGAAATGACGCTGCTGTTCGGCGCGCGCGTAGTAATCGTTGGTGGAGGCTGAACCGAGCGGCGCGGTGAGACGGTTCTCTTTGATGCAGCCCGCCGAGAAGCTGACCTGCTTGTCCTGATACAGGCTCCAGCCAGGGATCACCGCCAGCAGCTGGCCGTAATACCACAGCGCGGCACCGTCGTCGCTGGGCTCCCACAAAATCTGCAGGCCGGCCGGATCGAGCATCGGCTCCGCTTCCAGCGTGCGGCAATAGCTGGCGCTGAGCAGCGGCGCAATACCCTGCTCCATCGCTTCGCGATCTTCCTGTGCCGGTGCCGGCAGCAGATTGCGCAACCAGCAGCCGCGCACGGCGTACTGACTGCGGAACAGGTCGTTCGGCCAGATATAAAAATAGGCGGTACGCGCATCCTGTTCGACGATGGCGGTTAAAGTGTGTTGCTGATTCGGCACCTCAGCAATCAGAGGTTGGTGTGTCATAACGCCTCGACAATGCCTGGAGGGATCCATTTTCCCCGAGAATAGAGCAGGATCGGCACTCGCGCCATGTGACACAAGGGTAAAACTCTCAAAGTGCGCCAGGCCATCGTTCAGCCCGGCTTAAGAATGGCGGGGGCAGCGACGGCGAAGCTTCAGATTTTTTTGCGATTCTTTTACCGCTTCGCATGCTATTGTCAGCGCACTCTTCTGTTGCGGAGCTGTCGTCATGGTGCTGCAAACCCTCGATCTCAATCTGCGCGAAATCGTGATTCTCGCCCTGCTGCTGTGGCTGTTTGTCCGCTATACGTGGGTGATGACAGCCCTGACGCTGATCGTCGGTGCCATCGCGCTGCTGGTGCTGCTGCCGCTGGATATCTACTACACGCTGGTGCCGCTGGCGCTACTGGGCGTTGGCCTGGGCATGCTGCTGCATCACTATCAGCAGCGCCAGCTCCTGCTGAAACGCGAGGCGCGCACGCCGCGCAGCTACACCAGCAAGCAGGATGAATTTCACCTGTAACGCGGATCGCGCCCCATGCGCTGCATGGCACGCGCCCAGGCGCCACGCTGGATTGACCAGCGCAACAGGGCGGCAATCAACGCGATCTGCTTATCAATCCGCCATTGCGTCACTGGCCCGATCGGCTGTTGCATCAGCTGTTGCGCCCAGTCGGGCAGCAGACCACAGCCCGCCCGCAGCATGACGCACATCGCCGGTTTCGCCTGCCAGCTGGGTGCCGGCGCGTTAAGCAGCAGCTGCATCACTTCGTGAGTGCGCGCATCGTAAACCAGCTCTGCCCGCATCGCCTGTAAATAGGCCTCAACCGCCTCTACGCTTTTCGGCACCTGCTGCGCACCAAGCGCTTCCGCTACCCGCGCCGCTTCGGCGTAATAACGATCGCGATCGGCGAGGCTGAGCTGCGGATTTTTGTAGCGCAGATGCGCGGCCAGGAAGCGGCTGGTTTCTGCAACGTGCACCCAGGTGAGCAGATGCGGATCGCTGGCGGCATAAGGTTTGCCGGTGTTATCGATGCCAGTAACGCGCAGATGGATGCGTTTGACCCGCTCAATCAGGGTATGCGCATCGGCGGTGTTGCCGAAGGTGGTGACCGCTATGAACTGACTGGTGCGCCGCAGCCGGCCGAGCATGTCCTGGCGGAAACTGGAGTGATCCCACACGCCCGCCAGCGCCGCCGGATGCAGCATCTGTAGCATCAGCGCGCTGATGCCGCCGCACAGCATCGCGGGAAAGTCGCCGTGTACCTGCCAGATGATGTGGTCTGGACCGAACAGGCCGGGATCGCCCGGCGGTTGAGAGATGTCAAATTCGTTGAGCGACAGGCCGTTAAGGCGAAAGACCTGCTGTTCAATGCGGTGGCGGAGATTCATTTGTTCGTTCTTGCGCTAATGACCTTTCCCTCACCCCAGCCCTCTCCCGCGCGCGGG
>NZ_SDFT01000205.1:0-3070 GCF_004916815.1 Pantoea sp. R102 | reverse complement strand
TGCTGATTGGCATGCTCAAAACCTTCAACCTCGCCAGCGTGCTGAAAGGCATTTCCGGCCAGTTTGGCCGTATCAATGCTGATGCGCTGCTGGAGCAGTTCGACACGCTGCTCGCCAGCAGCAAAGAGGCACAGCAGGCGCTGGTGGCGCTGGCGGGCGCGGAGAGTGCCGCACCGGCAGCCAGCACCAGCACGCTGGCGCAGTACGCGCAGGATCTCACCGCGCGCGCACGCGAAGGACGCATCGATCCGGTCACCGGCCGTGATGAAGAGATCCGCCAGATGGTGGATATTCTGATGCGTCGCCGGCAGAACAACCCGCTGCTGACTGGCGAGGCGGGCGTTGGCAAAACCGCGGTGGTTGAAGGCCTGGCGCTGCGTATTGCCGCTGGCGACGTACCGGCTCCGCTGCGGGATGTGCAGCTGTGGCTGCTGGATATCGGCATGCTGCAGGCCGGTGCCGGCATGAAAGGCGAATTTGAAGCGCGCCTGCAGGCGCTGATTAATGAAGTGCAGTCCAGCCCGACGCCGATTGTGCTGTTCGTCGACGAAATCCACACGCTGGTCGGTGCCGGCGGCCAGCAGGGCACCGGCGATGCCGCCAACCTGCTGAAACCGGCGCTGGCGCGCGGCCAGCTGCGCACCATCGGTGCCACCACCTGGGCCGAATACAAAAAGTACATTGAGAAAGATCCGGCGCTGACGCGTCGTTTCCAGACCGTGCAGGTGCAGGAGCCGGATGAAGCCAAAGCGATTCTGATGCTGCGCAGCACCGTCAGCGCGCTGGAGAAGCACCATCAGGTACTGCTGCTGGATGAGGCGGTCAGCGCGGCGGTGAAGCTGTCGCACCGTTACATTCCGGCGCGCCAGCTGCCGGACAAAGCGGTGGCGCTGCTGGACACCGCCTGCGCACGCGTGGCGGTGAGCCAGGGCGCACAGCCTGCGGCACTGGAAGATTGCCTGCATCGTCTGGCCGCGCTGGAGATTGAAGCGGAGATCATTGCGCGCGAAAGCAAAGTCGGGCTGGGCGATGCGGCGCGTTCGCAGGCGGTTGCCGCCCAGCGCGCAACGCTGGAAACCGAGCGCGATGCGCTGCAGCAGCGCTGGCAGCAGGAGCGTGAACTGGTCGATCAGCTGATTGCGCTGCGGGCGCGCTGCGTGACGGAGGGCGAAGCCGCGCTGCGCGATGAGCTGGACGCGACGCAACAGCAGCTGCAACAGCTGCAGGGCGAAGCGCCGCTGCTGTTTGCCGCCGTGGATGCCAGCGTGGTGGCCGCCGTGGTCGCAGACTGGACCGGGATTCCGCTGGGGCGCATGGTGAAAAACGAAATCGACGCGGTGCTCAATCTCGCCGATACGCTCAACCAGCGCGTGATTGGCCAGCGTCACGGTCTCGATCTGATCGCCAAACGCGTGCGCACCTCACGCGCGCGCCTCGACAATCCGAACAAACCGGTCGGCGTCTTTATGCTGTGCGGTCCCTCCGGCGTCGGCAAAACCGAAACCGCGCTGGCGCTGGCCGAGTCGCTGTACGGCGGCGAGCAGAACATCATCACCATCAACATGAGCGAGTTTCAGGAAGCCCACACCGTTTCCACCCTGAAAGGCGCACCGCCGGGCTACGTGGGCTATGGCGAAGGCGGCGTGCTGACCGAAGCGGTGCGGCGTCGTCCCTACAGCGTGGTGCTGCTGGATGAGATTGAGAAGGCGCATCCGGATGTGCACGAGCTGTTCTTCCAGGTGTTCGATAAAGGCTGGATGGAGGATGGCGAAGGGCGCCACATCGACTTCCGTAACACCATCATTATCCTGACCTCCAACGTCGGTACGCAGCTGATCAGTGCGATGTGTGCCGATCCGGAGCTGATGCCGGATCCGGAAGCGCTGAGCACCGCACTGCGCAAACCGCTGCTGGAGGTGTTCCCGCCGGCGCTGCTGGGTCGCCTGCTGGTGGTGCCGTATTACCCGCTGAGCGACACGATGCTGGCGGAAATCGTCCGGCTGCAGCTGGGCCGCATTGTTCAGCGCCTCGCCGACAACCACGGCATCAGCGCGCAGATTGACGATTCGGTCATCAGCCAGATCGTGCAGCGCTGCACGGAAGTGGAGTCCGGTGGCCGCATGGTCGACGCCATCCTTACCAATACCCTGTTGCCGCAGATGAGCCAGATGCTGCTCAGCGCCCACGCCCGCGATGAACGCTATCGTCGCGTGCAGGTACGCTGTGAGCAGGGCGAGTTTGTTTGCCAGTTCGATGTCTAAAGCCGTTAGTGATCAGAGAGTTTTCGAAAATGTCGGAACACGATAATCCCCTCAACGTACCCAACGCTCTGCCGGTGGGTTACCGTTTCAATGAGTTTGAAATTAAAGAAGTGATCGGTGGTGGCGGCTTTGGCATTGTTTATCGTGCCTGGGATCATCAGCTGGAGCGTGATATCGCCATCAAAGAGTTTATGCCGGCTTCGCTGGCAGTGCGCAGCGACGATCTGAATCTGGTGCTGCGCAGCGAACGCTTTAGTAAAACCTTTCATGCCGGGCTGAACAGCTTTATTCAGGAGGCGCGCCTGCTGGCCCGCTTCAACCATCCCAATCTGCTGCACGTGCTGCGTTTCTGGGTGCAGAACGACACCGCTTACATGGGCACGGTGTTTTACAGCGGCACCACCTTATCGAACCTGCGCGAGCGCAATCCGCAGCTGGTGGATGAAGCCTGGATTCGTCGCCTGCTGCCGCCGCTGCTGGGTGCGATCAAAACCATCCACGACGCCGGTTACCTGCACCGCGATATCTCGCTGGATAATATCCAGATTCAGAGCAGCGGCGAGCCGGTGCTGCTGGATTTTGGCTCTGCGCGTAAAACCATTGGTAACCTCTCGGATGAGAGCGAAACCATGCTGCGTCCGGGCTATGCGCCTATCGAGCAATACAGCGATAACGACGAAAGCGAACAGGGCGCGTGGACGGATATTTACGCGCTGGGCGCGGTGCTGCACACGCTGATCACCGGGGCGCCACCGCCGGTGAGCGTGGTGCGCAGCATCGAAGATAACTACCAGCCGCTGGCCGCGCGC
>NZ_SDFT01000204.1:0-21748 GCF_004916815.1 Pantoea sp. R102 | reverse complement strand
CATGAGCTGGAAGCTGATGCACCGGCTGCCGGTGCTGCTGGAGCAGGAGGCATTTCAGCCGCTGCGCAGCTATCTGCATGACGACGACGATCAGCGCAAACTCTACCAGCTCAGCGCGCGCGTGGCGGATCTGTTCGACCAGTATCTGGTCTACCGCTCCGACTGGCTGAACCGCTGGGAGCGCGGCGAACAGGTGGACGGGCTGAGCGATGCTCAGCAGTGGCAGGCGGCGCTGTGGCGCGATCTGGTCGAATTCACGCGCAGCCTCGGTCAGCCGATGTGGCATCGTGCCAACCTCTATGCACGGTTTATTCAGGCGCTGGAGCAGGCGTCAACGCCGCCGCCGGGGCTGCCGCAGCGCGTCTTCATCTGCGGTATCTCTGCGCTGCCGCCGGTTTATCTGCAGGCGCTGGAAGCGCTGGGCCGCCACATTGATATTCACCTGCTGTTTACCAATCCCTGTCGTCACTACTGGGGCGACATTCAGGATTACGCCTTCCTCGCGAAGCTGCAGAGCCGCCAGCGGCTGCGCCTGCATTCGCAGGAGACGCAGCCGCTGTTCCGCGATCCGGATGCCGCGCCAGCGCTGTTTAACGAACTGGGCGAGCAGCAGCTGAGCAATCCACTGCTGGCCTCGTGGGGCAAGCTGGGCCGTGACAACCTGTTTCTGCTGAGCCAGATGGAGTCAGCCGCCAACGACATCGATGCGTTTGTGGAGATGTCACCGGATAATCTGTTGCACTGCCTGCAGGCCGATCTGCTCAATCTTGACGATCGCGCGGTGATTGGGCTCAGCGCTGGCGAGCTGGCCGACAGCATGGACAAGCGCCGGCTCGATCCGCACGATCGTTCCATCACGCTGCAGGTGTGTCACAGCGCCCAGCGTGAAGTGGAAGTGCTGCAGGATCACCTGCTGGCGCTGATGGAAGCCGATCCGGAGCTGAAGCCGCGCGATATCATCGTCATGGTGGCAGACATCGACAGCTACGCGCCTTTTATTCAGGCGGCTTTTGCCAGTGCGCCGCCTGAGCGCTATCTGCCGTTCGCCATTTCTGACCGGCGCGCCAGTCAGGCGCATCCGGCCATCCTCGCGCTGCTCAGCCTGCTGGCACTGCCGGACAGTCGCTTTGCCTCAGAAGAGGTGCTGGCGCTGCTGGAGGTGCCGGCGCTGGCACAGCGTTTCTCCGTCGAGGAGAGCGGCCTGCGCCTGCTGCGCCGCTGGGTGATGGAATCCGGCATCCGCTGGGGACTGGATGACGCCAGCGTGGAAGCGCTGGCGCTGCCGGTCACCGGCCAGCACACCTGGCGCTTCGGCCTGCAGCGTATGCTGCTGGGCTACGCGCTGGAAAGCCGCAACGGTGACTGGCAGGGCATTCTGCCGTATGACGAATCCAGCGGCCTGATCGCCGAGCTGGCGGGTCATCTGGCCGAGCTACTGGCGCGGCTCGACAGCTGGCGCACGCGCCTTGCGCAGACGCGCACCCTGGCCGAATGGCTGCCGCTGTGCCGCGAGCTGATCGACAGCTTCTTCAGCGGCGATGCCGACAGCGAGGCGGCGCTGCTGCTAGTCGAAACGCAGTGGCAGGAGATCATTGAACAGGGGATGCAGGCCGCTTATCAGCAGCCGATTCCGGTCACGCTGCTGCGCGATGAGCTGCGTTCGCGCCTGGATCAGCAGCGCATCAGCCAGCGTTTCCTGGCCGGGCCGATCAACTTCTGTACGCTGATGCCGATGCGCTCCATCCCGTTTAAAGTGGTGTGCCTGCTGGGCATGAACGACGGCGTATATCCGCGCACCCTGGCGCCGCTCGGTTTTGACCTGATGCAGCAGCAGACGCGGAAAGGCGATCGCAGCCGGCGTGATGATGACCGCTATCTGTTCCTTGAAGCGCTGATCTCGGCGCAGCAGCAGCTGTACATCAGCTACATTGGCCGGGCGATTCAGGACAACACCGAGCGCTATCCCTCGGTGCTGGTGACTGAACTGGTGGATTATCTGGCGCAAAGCTTCTGTCTGCCGGGCGATGAAGCCTGTGAGCCGGACGTCAGTGAGCAGCGGGTGCGGGCACATTTGCAACGCCTGCACAGCCGCATGCCGTTTGCAGCGGAAAATTTTCAGCCGGGAAGCCACGTGCAGAGCTTCGCCGCAGAATGGTTGCCGGCGGCGACCGGCAGCGGCGTGGCGCAGCCCGGGTTTGTCCAGCCGCTGCCGGTTCAGCCGCTGACCACGCTGTCGCTGGAGCAGCTGCTGCGCTTCTGGCGTCATCCGGTGCGGGCGTGGTTTCAGCAGCGCCTCGGCGTGGCTTTCTGGATGGAGGAGAGCGAACTGCCGGACAGCGAACCGTTCGCACCGGACAGCCTGGAGCGCTATCAGATCAACGCTGAACTGCTCAATACGCTGGTCAACGGTGACGATCCGGCCCAGCTGTATGCGCACCATCGCGCCGCCGGTAATCTGCCTTACGGCGCCTTCGGGGAACTTTTCTGGCAAAGCCAGACCGAAGAGATGCAGGAAGTGGCGGCGGAAGTGAGCGCGCAGCGGCTGCCGGCGGAGAGCTGGGAAGTCAACCTGACGCTGGGCGCAACGCAGTTGACCGGCTGGCTGACTCAGGTGCAAGCTGATGGGCTGCTACGCTGGCGGCCGGGCGTGCTCAACATCAACGATGGCCTGCTGCTGTGGCTGGAACATCTGGTGTATTGTGCGCTGGGCGGCAACGGCACCAGCCGCATGTACGGTCGCAAACAAAGCCGCTGGCGCTTCGCGGCGGTGGCACCCGCCCAGGCGCAGGCGCAGCTGGCTGAATATGTGGCCGCCTGTGAGGCAGGTCTGGCGCAGCCGCTGCTGCTGCTGAATAAATCCGGCGGCGCCTGGCTGGACGCCAGCTTTGACAGCAAATCTGGCCAGCTTCAGGAAGATGACGCCACGCAGAAAAAGGCGCTCAACAAGCTGTTGCAGGCGTGGCAGGGTGGCTACCAGGTTGAAGGCGAAGGCAGCGATCCCTATCTGCAGCGCCTGTGCCGCACGCTGGACGAGCCGACGCAGCAGCAGATCATCGCTGCGGCGCGTCAGTGGTATTTGCCGGTGCGCCTCGCGCATCAGGATGATGAATAGCAACGGAAGTGCGGCCTGTACCTTGGCAGCCACCGTCATATAAGAAAGTGTTTGAGTATCCCGACCGGCGCAACGCCGGCGGATAAGGGTAACGTTAAGGGGTTGAAATGCGGATTTACGCACGCTGGATAGGAGCGCTGCTGCTGAGCATGCTGGCGCTGAATGCCTTTGCCGACGACGGGCGCGGCTGGCAGCCGATTGATGAAACCATCCGCAAGAGCGATCACGATCCGCGCAGTTATCAGGCCATTACCCTGAGCAACGGCATGACGGTGCTGCTGGTGTCGGATGCTGCCGCGCCGAAATCGCTGGCAGCGCTGACGTTACCGATCGGTTCTCTGGACGATCCCGACAGTCAGCTGGGCCTGGCACACTATCTGGAACACATGGTGCTGATGGGGTCAAAAAATTATCCGCAGCCGGATAACCTGGCGGAGTTTCTCAAGAAGCATGGTGGCAGCCACAATGCCAGCACAGCCTCGTACCGCACCGCGTTTTACCTGGAAGTCGAAAACGATGCGCTGCAACCGGCGGTGGATCGTCTGGCGGATGCGATTGCGCAACCCCTGCTCGACCCGACCAACGCGGACCGCGAGCGGCATGCGGTTAACGCTGAGCTGACGATGGCACGCTCGCGCGATGGGCTGCGTATGGCGCAGGTTGGCGCGGAAACCCTCAACCCGGCGCACCCCGGCTCGCGTTATTCGGGCGGTAATCTTGATACCCTGAGTGACAAACCCGACAGCAACCTGCATCAGGCGCTGCTCGATTTCTATCATCGCCACTACTCGGCGAATCTGATGAAAGCGGTGATTTACAGTAACAAACCGCTGCCGGAGATGGCGACGATCGCTGCCGAGACTTTTGGTCGCGTGGCCAATCATCAGGCCAGCGTGCCGGATATTACCGTGCCGGTGGTCACCGATGCGCAGAAAGGCATCATCATTCATTACGTACCAGCGCAGCCGCGCAAGCAGCTGAAAATTGAGTTTCGCATCGCCAACGACAGCGACCAGTTCCGCAGCAAAACCGACACCTTAATCAGCTATCTGCTGGGCAACCGCAGCAAAAATACCCTGAACGACTGGTTGCAGCAGCAGGGACTGGCGGATGGCGTCAATGCCGGCGCGGATCCGATGACCGAGCGCAACAGCGGCGTGTTTGCCATCTCGGTTTCGCTGACCGACAAAGGTCTGGCGCAGCGCGATCGCGTGGTGGCTGCAGTATTCAGCTACCTTGATATGCTGCGCAAACAAGGCATCGACAAGCGCTATTTCGATGAAGTTGCGCACGTGCTGGCGCTGGATTTCCGCTATCCGTCGATTACCCGCGATATGGATTACATAGAGTGGCTGGTGGATACCATGCTGCGCGTGCCGGTGACGCACACGCTGGATGCGCCTTATCTGGCCGACCGCTATGATGCGGCCGCGATCAACGCCCGTCTGGCTGAGATGACGCCGCAGAACGCCCGCATCTGGTACATCAGTCCCGCTGAGCCGCACAACAAACAGGCTTACTTTGTGAATGCGCCTTATCAGGTGGATAAAATCAGCGCCACGCAGTTCAGCGACTGGCAGCAGCAGGCGCAGCAGATTCCGCTGTCACTGCCGACCCTGAATCCCTACATTCCGTCGGATTTCGCCCTCATCCCCTCTGACGGTAAGCACTACGATCATCCGGTGGCGCTGACCAATGGTGACAGCATGCGCATCTACTGGATGCCGAGCCAGTTCTACGCCAGCGAGCCGAAGGCCGCTATTACGCTCGCGCTGCGTAACAAATCCGCGATCAGCGATGCGCGCCAGCAGGTGTTGTTTGGTCTCAACGACTACCTCTCCAGCCTGGCGCTGGATGAGCTGAATTCGCAGGCTTCGGTGGGCGGCATCAGCTTCTCTACCGGTGAGGACGACGGGCTGGTGTTCAATGCCAGCGGCTTCACCCAGCGCCTGCCGGAGCTGCTGAAAAAGCTGGTTGAAGGCTACGCCAGCTTCCAGCCGGATGCGCAGCAGCTGGAGCAGGCGAAATCCTGGTATCTGGATCGGCTGGAAGCGGCGGAAAAGGGCAAAGCGTTTGAACAGGCGATTCAGCCGATGCAAATGCTGTCCCAGCTGCCTTATACCGAGCGTGAGGCGCGACGCCAGCTGGTGAAACAGATCACGCTGCAGGAGGTGATGGATTACCGCGATGCGCTGATCCAGCACGCCACGCCGGAAATGATGGTGGTCGGCAACCTGTCGGCCGATCGCGTCAGGCAGCTGGGCGAAGAGCTTAAACAGCAGCTGCACAGCGCGGGGCATGGTTACTGGCACAGCGATTATGTGGTGGTGGATAAGCCGATCAAAGCCAACCTGCAGAAAACCGGCAGCAGCACCGACTCGGCGCTGGCGACGCTGTATGTGCCGCTCGGCTACAGCGAGTATCAAAGTATGGCTAACAGCACCATGCTGAGCCAGATTGTGCAGCCGTGGTTCTACAATCAGCTGCGCACCGAGGAGCAGCTGGGCTATGCGGTGTTCGCTTATCAGATGCCGATTGGTCGCCAGTGGGGCATTGGCTTCCTGCTGCAAAGCAACAGTAAACCGCCCGCTTATCTGCTGCAGCGTTTCCAGGCGTTCTATCCGCAGGCGGAACAGCGTCTGCGCAGCATGAAAGCGGAGGATTTCGCCCAGTATCAGCAGGCACTGATCAACGATCTGAAACAGCGTCCGCAAACGCTGGATGAAGAAGCCAACCGCTACAGTCGTGATTTCAATCGCCAGAACTTCGCGTTTGATACGCGCGAAAAAGCCATTGCGCAAATTCAGCAGCTGACACCGGCCAGCCTGGCTGACTTTTTCCATCAGGCCGTGCTGGCGCAGCAGGGCATGGCGATGATCTCGCAGATTGGCGGCAGTCACGATGGCACCCACGATGCGGATTACGCGCCGCTGCCGGGCTTTACCACCTGGGATGAAGTCGCCCGGCTGCAGCAGTCGCTCTCCGTGAAGAGTGATGCGCCATGAGTCAGCGCCCTGAATCGCTCAATCCCCTGACGCTGCCGCTGCAGGGTGAGCGTCTGATTGAGGCCTCCGCCGGCACCGGTAAGACCTTTACCATTGGTCTGCTCTACCTGCGTTTGCTATTGGGACTTGGCGGACCGAATGCCTATGCGCGCCCGCTGTCGGTGGAAGAGATTCTGGTGGTGACCTTTACCGAAGCCGCCACCGCCGAACTGCGCGGCCGTATCCGGGAAAATATTCATGAGCTGCGGCTGGCGTGTCTGCGCGGCGTCAGCGCAAATCCGATGCTGATGCAGCTGCTGGCCGACATTGCCCAGCCCGCTGAGGCGGCCTCGCTGTTGCTGGCAGCTGAACGTCAGATGGACGAGGCGGCGATTTTCACCATTCACGGCTTCTGCCAGCGCATGCTCAATCTCAATGCGTTTGAGTCCGGTATGCTGTTCGAGCAGCAGCTGATTGAAGATGAACAGCTGCTGTTGCGTCAGGCGACGGCGGATTTCTGGCGGCGCCACTGCTATCCGCTGACGCTGGATATTGCGCGCGTCATCGTTGCGGAATGGAGCGGGCCGGAACAGTTATTGTCGACGCTGCGCCCGTGGCTGCAGGGCGAGTCGCCCAGCCTGCGCCTGGCACCGCACGACAGTGAAACCCTGACATCGCGCCACAGCAGCAACCTGGCGCGTATTGCCGAAATGAAAGCGCAGTGGCGGGCGCTGGGCGAAGAGGTGCTGACGCTGGTCGGGCAGTCTGACGTCGATAAGCGCAGCTACAGCAGCAAAAACCTGCCGCTGTGGGTCAGCAAAGTCAGCGCCTGGGCGCAGAGCGAGACTGAGGATTATCAGATTCCCGCCGAGCTGACGCGTTTCGGTCAGCAGGTGCTCAATGAAAAAACCAAAAAGGGCGCGCCACCGCAGCACCCGTTGTTTGCCGCCATAGATACGTTCCTGGCGCAGCCGCTGTCGCTGCGCGATTTGGTGATTGCACGCGCGCTGGTGGAGGTGCGTCACGCGGTGCGTAAAGAGAAACGCCTGCAGGCGCTGCTGGGGTTTGACGATCTGCTGAGCCGGCTGGACGAGGCGCTGCAACAGCCCGGCGGCGAGCAGCTGGCGCAGGCGATTCGCCAGCGCTTTCCGGTGGCGCTGATTGACGAATTCCAGGATACCGACCCGCTGCAGTACCGTATTTTCCGCACGCTCTATTTACAGCAGCCGCAGCATGCGCTGCTGCTGATTGGCGACCCGAAACAGGCTATCTACGCCTTCCGCGGTGCGGACATCTTTACCTATATTCGCGCGCGCAGTGAAGTTCACGCGCACTACACGCTGGATACCAACTGGCGCTCGTCACCGGCGATGGTGGAGAGCGTCAATCAGCTGTTTATGCGCCAGCCCGCACCGTTTCTGTTTGCGGACATCCCGTTTCTGCCGGTCAATGCCGCGCCGCCCAATCAGCGTTTGTCGCTGAGTATCGACGGCGAGGAGCAGGCCGCGCTGCGCTTCTGGCTACAGCCGGGCGCAGGCTGCAGCGTCAGCGAATACCAGCAGCTGATGGCGCAGCAGTGCGCCGCCGATATCAGCCGCTGGCTGCAGGCGGGTCAGCAACAGCGCGCGCTGCTGGGCAAAACGCCCGACCAGCGGCCGGTGCAGGCCTCGGACATCACGGTACTGGTACGCAGCCGGAACGAAGCCAATCTGATTCGCGCCGCGCTCAATCAGCTCGGCATCCCTTCGGTGTATCTCTCCAACCGCGACAGCGTGTATACCACGCCCGAGGCGCGAGAACTGCTGTGGCTGCTGCAGGCGATCCTCGCGCCCGAGCAGGAGCGGATGCTGCGCACCGCGCTGGCCACGTCGCTGTTTGCCTTTGATGCCGCGCAGCTGGACGCGCTGGATCAGGATGCACGCGGCTGGGATGCGCTGGTGGATACCTTTGCCCGCTGGCAGCAATTGTGGCACCAGCGTGGCGTACTGCCGATGCTGCGTCAGCTGATGCTGGAGCGCCAGCTGGCAGAAAACCTGCTGGCCTCAGAGAATGGCGAGCGTCGCCTGACCGATCTGCTGCACCTCGGCGAACTGCTGCAGGAGGCGGCGGCCCAGCTCGACAGTCCGCACGCGCTGGTGCGTTATCTGGCGCAGCAGATCGCCCGACCAGACAGCCAGTCGGCCAGCCAGCAGCTGCGGCTGGAGAGCGACCGCCACCTGGTGCAGATTGTCACTATCCATAAATCCAAGGGGTTACAGTATCCGCTGGTGTGGCTGCCGTTTGCCGCCGGTTTCCGCGAGACCGATATCGCGCTCTATCACGACCGCGAGCATTACAACGCGGTGCTGGATTTGCAGAATGATGAGCAAAGTCTGGTGCTGGCAGAGCAGGAGCGGCTGGCAGAGGATTTACGCCTGCTGTACGTGGCGCTGACGCGTTCGGTGTATCACTGCAGCGTCGGCGTGGCACCGCTGTTTCGCGGCACGCGCAAGAAAGAGGGCGAGAGCGATTTACATAAAAGCGCGCTGGGTTTCCTGCTGCAGCGCGGCGAGCCGGCCACCGCAGAACAGCTGGCGAGTTTACTGCACGACATCAGCGTGACCGGAACCGAAGTGGTGCTGGCGCAGCCGCAGGGCCATGAACGCTGGCAGGCGCTGGACGAGGTTGACGATGAGCTGGATGCGCGCAGGGTCACGCGCGCGCTGGCCGATCCGTGGCGTGTCACCAGCTACTCCGGGCTGCAGCAGCACGGCAGTCACCGTCTGCTGGATGTGATGCCGGGCTTCGATGCGGAAGCGGTCGGGGAAGATCGCGAGGCGGAAGTGCTGGAAGCCGCGCTGACGCCGCACCATTTCCCGCGTGGCGCAGCGCCCGGGACTTTCCTGCATACGCTGTTTGAATCGCTCGACTTCACCCAGCCGCCTTCAGCGCCGCAGCTGGAACAGCAGTTGCAGCAGAGCGGCTATCCGCTGCACTGGCAGCCGATGCTGAGCGAGTGGATTACCCGCGTGGTGAACACGCCGCTCAACACTGAAGGGATCCGGCTGAGCGACATCACACCGGGCAATCGCCTGATCGAGATGGAGTTCTATCTGCCGATTGATGGACTGCTGACGGCACCGGCGCTGGACGCGTTGATGCGGCAGGATCCGCTGTCGCGTCAGGCGCCGCCGCTCGACTTCCGCCAGGTGCAGGGCATGCTGAAAGGCTTCATCGACCTGGTATTTCGCTGGCAGGGCAAATACTATCTGCTGGATTACAAATCTAACTGGCTGGGCGAGAGCCATCAGGCATACACACCGCAGGCGATGGCGCAGGCGATGATCGACCACCGTTACGATTTGCAGTATCAGCTGTATACGCTGGCACTGCATCGCTATTTGCAGCACCGCCTGACGGATTACGATTATGAACAGCATTTTGGCGGCGTATTCTATCTGTTTTTACGCGGCATGGATGGCAGCTCGCCGGATAACGGGGTGTTCCATACCCGACCGACGTCAGATTTCGTTTCACAACTGGATAGCCTGTTTCACGGGCCGGGAGCAGCAGCATGAGTAGCATGAGTACGCTATTGGCACAGGCGGCAGAACTGCGCCTGCTGCGGGCGCTGGATATTCAGTTTGCCAGGCTGCTGGCCGACGACGATCGGCCCGCGCATCTGCTGGCGGCTGCCTGTCTCAGCGCGGAAGCCGGTGACGGTCACGTCTGCCTGCCGCTGTCGCAGCTTACCCGCGAAGGGCTGTTCAGCGGTCGTCATCCGGAGCTGGCGCACGCCATCTGGCAGGCCGCCGGCGAGCCGCAGGACTGGCCAACGCTGCTGGCGGACTGGCAGGCGCTCAGCGCCAGCGATCGCCCGGCACCGGTGGTGCTGCGTGATAACCGGCTCTATCTGCACCGGCTCTGGCATCACGAAGGGGAAGTGGCGCGCTTCTTCCAGCCACAGGCGGCGCCGCAGCTGTTTGCGCCCGAACAGGTGCGCAGCGTGCTGGATACCTTTTTCGGCAGTCAGCCTGAGGACTGGCAGAAAATTGCGGCGGCGGTGGCGCTGACGCAAAAAACCGCGGTGATCTCCGGCGGGCCTGGCACCGGCAAAACCACCACGGTGGCGAAGCTGCTGGCGGCGCTGATTCGCCTCAGTGAGGGAACGCTGCGCATTCAGCTGGCCGCCCCTACCGGTAAGGCGGCGGCGCGGCTCACCGAGTCGCTGGGTAAGGCGCTGCGCAGTCTCGACGTCAGCGATGGTGAGCGCCAGCGTTTTCCGGCAGAAGCCACCACGCTGCACCGTTTACTCGGTGCCCAGCCGGAGACGCAGCGCCTGCGCTACCACGCCGGTAATCCGCTGCATCTCGACGTGCTGGTGGTCGATGAAGCCTCGATGGTCGATCTTGGCATGATGGCAAACCTGATCGCCGCGCTGCCCGCTCACGCGCGGGTGATTTTTCTCGGCGATCGCGACCAGCTGGCCTCGGTTGAAGCCGGTGCGGTGCTCGGAGATATCTGCCGCTGTGCCGAGGCGGGCTACAGTCCGGTGCGCGCGTTGCAGCTCACCACGCTGACCGGCTGCGAGGTTGCCGGCACCGATGATGCGGTGGCCCCGGCGGTGCGCGATGCCATCTGCCTGCTGCGCAAAAGCTACCGTTTCGCGGCGCACTCCGGCATCGGTCAGCTGGCTGCGGCGGTCAACGCCGGCGAAGCGCAGGCGGTCGAGGCGGCCTTTCAGGCGGGCTTTAGCGATATCGTGCGCCAGCCGCTCAACGATGCCGAAGCGTATCAGGCGATGCTGACGCAGATTGCCGAAGGCTATCGGCCATTTCTCCAGCTGATTAACCAGCGTGCCGCACCGGCCGAGGTGATTGCTGCGTTTGGCCGTTATCAGCTGCTGTGCGCGCTGCGCGAAGGGCCATTTGGCGTGCAGGGGCTCAATCAGCGTATTGAGCATAAGCTGATGCAGCTGCAGCTGATTCGGCGTCCCGCAGGGGGCAGCCGCTGGTATCAGGGGCGTCCGGTGATGGTGACGCGTAACGACAGCGCGCTCGGCCTGTTCAATGGTGACATCGGCATTACGCTGTTCGATGAGGAAGGGCTGCTCAAGGTGTTCTTCCCGCTGCCTGATGGCAGCATCAAAGCGGTACAGCCAAGTCGCCTGCCGGCCCATGACACGGCATGGGCGATGACGGTGCACAAATCACAGGGTTCAGAGTTTGACCACACCGCGCTGGTGATGCCGGCTCAGTTCCTGCCGGTACTGACGCGCGAGCTGATATACACGGCTATTACCCGGGCGCGCAGCCAGCTGACGCTGTTCAGTGATGAAGCGGTGTTCCGGCGTGCGGTGCAGTTGCGCACGCAGCGGCGCAGCGGGTTGCTGGATCGCTTAGGGGGAGAAGAGGGCAGATGATTGCGCCGCCGCGGGGAATAGCCCTCAGCGGCGCTTTGATGAGCAGTGGCGCTTAGCGTAAGTCTGCCATCAGCACTTTGGAACGACGCTGATAGTTGTACATCTGCTTTTTGCTTTCAGGCAGCGACTCAATATCCACCGGCGTGAAGCCGCGCTCCTGGAACCAGTGGATACTGCGCGTGGTCAGCACGAACAGCTTCTTCAGCCCCATCTGCCGTGCCTGTAGCGCCACGCGCTCCAGCAGCAGCTCGCCGCGTGACGAGCTGCGATAGTCGGGGTGCACCGCCACGCAGGCCATCTCGCCGATTTGCTCGTCCGGGAACGGATAGAGCGCCGCGCAGGCGATGGTCATATTGTCGCGCTGAATAATGGTGAATTTGTCGATCTCCATCTCCAGCTGCTCGCGCGAACGGCGCACCAGAATGCCCTGCTGCTCCAGCGGACGAATCAGTTCGAGAATCCCGCCGATGTCGTTGATGTTGGCGCGGCGAATCTGCTCGGCCGACTCCATGACAATCTGCGTACCGATACCGTCACGCGAGAACAGTTCCTGCAGCAGTGCGCCATCTTCCTGATAGCTAATCAGATGGCTGCGGCGCACGCCGCTGCGGCAGGCTTTGACCGCGCCACGCAGGAAGCGCACGGTACCGGAGAGAAAATCACCGTCGCTCTCCATTTCATCAATACGCGTCTGCGCCTCGTTCGGGAACAGCTCGGAAATGATGGTGCCTTCGCGGTCGGTTACGCCCTGTTCGGAGCAGAAACCGATCATCTTCTCGGCTTTCAGCTTAATCGCCAGCTGCGTCGCTACCTCTTCCGAGGTCAGGTTAAAGCTCTCGCCGGTCACCGAGACCGCCACCGGCCCCAGCAGCACAATGGCATTGTTATCCAGCTGACGATGGATCGCCTCTTCGTCAATCCGGCGGATGCGGCCGCTGTGGCAGTAATCGACGCCGTCATCCACGCCCAGCGGCTGAGCGATGATAAAATTACCGCTCACCACATTAATATGCGCGCCCTGCAGCGGCGTATTATTCAGGCTCATCGACAGACGCGCCGTAATATCGAGCTGTAAACGCCCGGCCGCCTGCTTCACCAGCTCCAGCGATTGGGCATCGGTCACGCGCGTGTGTTTGTGATAAATCGGTTCCAGCTGCTGCTGCGCGAGGCTGGCATCGATCTGCGGCCGCGCGCCATAAACCACCACCAGGCGAATGCCGAGACTATGCAACAGGCCGATATCGTTAACGATGCTGGAGAAGTTCTCATGCTCGATGGCCTCGCCACCCAGCATGATGACAAACGTCTTGTCACGGTGGGCATTAATATAGGGAACGGTATGGCGAAAACCCTGAACCAGTTCGGTACTGCGTTCCTTCACGGCAAACCCTCTGTGAATGGTTATTCGAAATTTATGTATTTTTATGCTCTTTCGCCGCTTTTTGCAAGCATCGGACCTGACGTTACTTTACGATTTTCCTGATGCAAGCCACGCTAACAGACTGCATTATCTGGTTTTTCCGGCAAGACAAGACATTCCTCATTGAATAAAGTTTTCGCCTTCTGCTCGTCAACTGACGATTTTTTAGACATAACACAGTAGCTGGAGCGGCATGTCCGAAGCTTTTACCCGAAGACGACTTTTACAGGGCGCAGGTGCGCTGTGGTTGCTAAGCGTGACGCGCAGCGGTTTTGCGGCCAGTCAGCACATTGTGGCCGTGCGCATCTGGCCATCCTCGACTTACTCGCGCGTGACGCTGGAATCCAGCGTCGCGCTGCACTATAAGCAGTTCACGCTGAGCAATCCCGAACGGCTGGTGATCGATATCCAGAACCTGCATATCAACAGCGCGCTGAAAGGCATCGATAAGCTGGTGCGGGTGGACGATCCCTACATTAAAACCGCGCGCGTCGGTCAGTTCGATCCCACCACGGTGCGTGTGGTGCTGGAGCTGAAGCGCAGCGTGGCACCGAAAACCTTCACCCTCGATCCGGTCGCCGGTATTCGCCACCGGCTGGTGGTCGATCTCTATCCCAGCCAGTCGTCACAGGAAGAGGATCCGCTGCTGGCGTTACTGAAGGATTACAACCAGGGCGAACTGGAGCGCGATCAACCGGCGCAGGCGCCGCTACCGGGCAAAGCCGGGCGCGATCGGCCGATTATTATCATGATCGATCCCGGTCACGGCGGGGAAGATCCCGGCGCGCACGGCAAGTACAAAACGCGCGAGAAAGATATCGTGCTGAAGATTGGACGCTATCTGAAAGCGCTGATCGACAAAGAGCGTAATATGAAGGCTTACATGACGCGCAACGAAGATGTGTTTATACCGCTGCGCGTGCGGGTAGCGAAAGCGCGCAAGCAGCGCGCCGATCTGTTTGTCTCAATTCACGCCGACGCCTTTACCAGCCGGGCGGCGCGTGGCTCTTCGGTCTTCGCGCTCTCCACCAGCGGCGCAACCTCGGCCGCTGCGCGCTTTCTCGCCCAGACGCAGAACGAAGCGGATTTGATCGGCGGGGTCAGCATGAGCGGCGATCGCTATCTCGACCACACCATGTTCGATATGGTGCAGCGGCAGACCATCAGCGACAGTCTGAAGTTTGGCAAAGAAGTGCTGACGCGCATGGGCCACATTAACCACCTGCATAAACGCACGGTGGATCAGGCCGGCTTTGCGGTGCTGAAAGCGCCGGATATCCCGTCGATTCTGGTGGAAACGGCGTTTATCAGTAACGTTGAAGAGGAGCGGAAGCTACGTACGCCGCGCTATCAGCATCAGGTGGCGGAAGCCATTCTGCATGGTATTAAGGCGTATTTTGACAAAGGCGGCGTGCTGGCACGGCGTTAGGGCAGGGCGGCAACGATGCCGCTTTTTTACCGGGCGCAGAAACAAAAAAACACCCGTCAGGGTGTTGTGATGTTCTTCCGCAGAAGAAGTGGTTGCGGGGGCCGGATTTGAACCGACGACCTTCGGGTTATGAGCCCGACGAGCTACCAGGCTGCTCCACCCCGCGTCCGTGGATGCGCACTATACACCGGGCGTATGATGATGCAACCCCTTTTTTGCGTTAAAGCGCTAAATAGACAAACAGTTGCTGAATTATTTGGCCATTGGGCGATTTATTATACAGATGTGAGCGCGCTAGCCTGCGGCAGATTTCATTCTGTCTGCCCCTTTGCTATCGTCGCCGTGCAAACAACCAGCTTAAAAAGAGAAGGTAATGAAAGGACATTGGGCGAAGTATGCACTTACTGGCGCATTTCTGGCGCTGTTAGCCGGTTGTAGCTCTAAGCCGACCGATCGCGGTCAGCAATATATTGATGGCAAGCTGGAGCAACCGCTCGGGCTGGTGAATGAGCCGAACGCCAAAGGGCGTCCGGTCAATGGCCGTGATTTCGGCCTGCAGGTGCAGCAGATCCAGTCGGCGTCGTCCGGTCTGTATGGCCGCAACCTCGGCACTTACAGTGCGATTCAGAACTGGCTGCTCTCCGGCGCCGATACGCGTCAGCTGCGCCAGTTCGGCCTGAACGCCTATCAGATGGAAGGCACCGACAGCTACGGCAACGTACAGTTTACCGGTTACTACACACCGGTGGTGGAAGCGCGTTATACCCGTCAGGGCGAATTCCAGTATCCGATTTATCGCATGCCGCCGCGTCCGCGCGGACAGAAGCTGCCAAGCCGCGCTTCTATCTATAGTGGCGCACTGGATGAGCGTTATGTGATTGCCTGGAGCAATTCGCTGATCGACAACTTTATGATGGACGTGCAGGGCAGCGGCTATGTCGATTTCGGCGATGGCCGTCCGCTGCGTTTCTTCGGCTACGGCGGCAAGAACGGCTGGGCTTACCACAGTATTGGCAAAGAGCTGATCGATCGCGGTGAAGTGAAGCGCGAAGACATGTCGATGCAGGCGATTCGGCAGTGGGCGCAGGAGCACTCGCCGCAGGAAGTGCGCAACGTACTGGAAACCAACCAGTCGTTCGTGTTCTTCAAGCCGGAAGAGTATGTGCCGGTGCGCGGCGCCAGTGCGGTACCGCTGATTGCCAAAGCCTCGGTGGCGTCCGATCGTTCGCTGATTCCCGCCGGTACGGCGCTGCTGGCTGAAGTGCCGCAGCTGAATGAGAAGGGCAAATTCAACGGCAAATATGAGATGCGCCTGATGGTCGCACTGGACGTGGGCGGCGCGATCAAAGGCCAGCACTTCGATATCTACCAGGGCGTCGGCCCGGATGCGGCGCATCTGGCGGGCTTCTACAACCATTATGGCCGCGTCTGGGTGCTGAAAGCCGCACCGGGAACCGGCCAGCCGCTGTTCAGCAATCCGCAAAACGGCAATAATGGTTCATTGATTATCGGCGCAAATTGATAGGCTGCGCACCCTGGGTTTGTCGGGTGCGCGTCCGCGCATCGTACTAAAAGGTTAGCTATGAAAGTTGTCAGCGACGCCTGGCGCCAGCGATTTGGCGGCACGGCGCGTCTCTACGGGCAGGAAGCACTGCAGCGTTTTGCCGACGCGCATTTCTGCGTCATCGGCATCGGCGGCGTCGGTTCCTGGGCGGCCGAAGCGCTGGCGCGCACCGGCATCGGTAAAATTACCCTGATCGACATGGACGATGTGTGTATTACCAATACCAACCGTCAGATTCATGCGTTGCAGGGGCATGTCGGCCAGGCGAAAACCGAGGTGATGGCGCAGCGTATTCACGCCATCAATCCGGAGTGTGAGGTGATCTGCATCGATGACTTTATCACGCCGGACAATACCGCGGAGCTGATGGCGGCGGGGTTCGACTATGTGATTGACGCGATTGATAGCGTGCGCCCCAAGGCTGCGCTGATCGCCTGGTGCCGGCGTAATAAGATCCCGCTGATCACTACCGGTGGCGCCGGCGGACAGATCGATCCGACGCAGATTCAGGTCAGTGACTTAGCCAAAACCATTCAGGATCCGCTGGCTGCCAAACTGCGCGAGCGGCTGAAAAGTGATTTTGGCGTAGTGAAAAACAGCAAGGGTAAACTGGGGATCGACTGCGTGTTCTCTACCGAGGCGCTGGTATATCCGCAGCCGGACGGCAGCGTATGCGCTTCGCGCAGCACGGCGGAAGGGCCAAAGCGCATGGACTGTGCCGCCGGCTTTGGTGCGGCCACCATGGTGACCGCCACCTTTGGTTTTGTTGCGGTGTCGCACGCGCTGAAAAAATTTCTCGCGCGCGCGGCGCGTCAGTCTGCCTGATGCGCGCGGGCGGCGCGCTGTACCGCCTCAGCCAGCGCCTGTAAACCACTGCTGCGCGAGGCGCTCAGCTGCGCGCGCAGCCCTAAGGTATCAAACAGCGCCAGCGGGTCTGTGGCTAACAGCGCCGCGGGCGTTTTTCCTTCCACCGCTGTCAGCAGCACCGCCAGCAATCCGCGCACGATGCGTCCCTCGCTGTCACCGTAAAAATGCAGCGTACCGTCGGCCCGCTGCTGGCTGCTGAGCCAGACGCGGTTTTCGCAGCCGGAGAGCTCAATTTCCGCCGTTTTCAGCGCTTCCGGCAGTGCCGGCAGCTGGCGGCTGAGCTGAATCAGCTGGCGGTAGCGATCTTCCCACTGATGAAAATGGGCAAACTTCTCCGTCAGGCTGGCTTCGGTAATCAGGTCACCAAACGGATGGGAGGCAAGCAGGGCTGATATCATTACGTTACTCACTCAGTAAATCCACGGCATGGTGCATGGCGCGCACCAGCGCGTCCACGTCCTGCAGATTATTATAGGGGGCAAATGAGACGCGCAGCGTGCCGCTGACGCCAAGCGCCGCCATCAGCGGCTGGGCACAGTGCTGGCCGGCGCGCAGCGCGATGCCCTGTTCCGCCAGCAGCGTCACGATATCGCTGTGGTGAATACCGGCGATATCAAACGCCAACAGGCTGGCGCTGCCGCAGCGGAAACTGCGGAAGCCGGGAATAGCGCTGAGTTGCTCTTCGGCAAGGCTGGCCAGCTGCTGGCTCCAGCGTTCGGCTTTCCCGGCATCATACTGTGTCAGCCAGTCCAGCGCCGCACTCAGCCCGACCACGCCCGCCACGTTCGGCGTGCCTGCTTCAAAGCGCCACGGCACCGGCTGCGGCGTGAAGCCGCTGAAATCGACCTGCGTCAGCATTTTGCCGCCGCCCTGCCACGGCGGCATCGCGTCCAGCAGCTCCGCTTTGCCGTACAGCACGCCAGTGCCCATCGGGCCGTACAGCTTGTGCGCGGAAAAGGCGTAGAAGTCGATATCCAGCGCCTGCACATCCGGCGGGCAGTGCACCACGCCCTGCGCGCCATCCATCATCACTTTCGCCCCGACGCCGTGCGCCAGCGTAATCGCCTGCGCCAGATCCGGACAGCCGCCGGTCACGTTAGACATCTGACCTATCGCCAGCAGCCGGGTGCGCGCGTTGAGCAGCTGCGGCAGCAGGGCGATATCCGGTCGCCGGTCAGCGCCAATCGGCCACTTTATCACTTTCGCACCGCTGGCCTGCGCCACCATCAGCCACGGCACCAGATTGGCGTGGTGCTCGGCTTCGCTCACCACAATCTCGTCGCCCGGCTGCAGGCGCGGTGCCAGCCAGCTGTGCGCCACCAGGTTGATGGATTCCGTGGTGCCACGCGTCCAGACGATTTGCCGATCGTCCGCCGCCTGCAGCCAGTGCGCCACGCGCGCACGCGCCTGTTCATACTGTGCCGTCAGCGCGCGGGCAGCGGCGAACTGGCTGCGGTGGACGGTGCCGCCGCTCAGCGAATAAAACTGCGCGGTCGCGTCAATCACCGCCTGCGGCTTCAGCGCGGTGGCGGCGCTGTCGAGATAAACACCCGCATCGCTCAGCGCGGGAAACTGCTGACGAAACTCGCCAGGAGAGAAATGGGTCATACTCAGCTCACTTACTTGGATGTTAGGACCAGGCTGAAAGCCACGCCGTGGCCTGGCAAAGCTGGAAAAGCGCGTTATGCTAATTATTGCAAGGTTTGAACCGAAACCCGCATAACGAATCGGTCTGTTCCAGTCGATCGCTCTGTTTGCTGCCACTGGTCAGCGCACGCGGGTGGTTTAATGCAATCAATCTGCAAGGAGATAGAAGATGAATAAACTCGCCGCAGTGCTGGCCGTGTGCACCATGGCCTTTACCCTGGCCGCCTGTTCCAGCAACTACGTCATGCATACCAATGATGGTCGCACCATTGTTGCGGATGGCAAACCAAAAGTTGACGATGAAACCGGTATGATCAGCTATAAAGATGCCAATGGCAACGAGCAGCAGATTAACCGCTCAGATGTGAAAGAGATGGTGGAAATGGGCCAGTAAGCCCGGTTAGCAGGTAAAAAAAAGCACCGCAATTTGCGGTGCTATTTAAAATCACTATGGACAGACAGGGTAAATCTACAGGAATTAAAAGTTTGATCTGCAATCGTCAGATCAAAATGCAAACACAACATCACGACCACAAGCCAAAAGCTCTCTAAAAGTCTGCGATCTCTCGCACGTTTCCAGAAATCTTTTCGTTCCGGCTCAGGAAGTGCGGCAACTATAGGTATTTGCTGGAGCTTCCTCAACGGACAAATTATAATGTCTCGGATTAAAAAATCTAATACGTAACGACTTTGTATAAGTTGCAGTGTTACGCTGTCAATCCGGGTACGGAAAACCATGTCAAAACGCCTTCCGCCGCTTAATGCTCTTCGCGTCTTCGACGCTGCGGCCCGTCATTTGAGCTTCACCAAAGCCGCTGAGGAGCTGTTTGTCACCCAGGCGGCTGTCAGCCATCAGATTAAATCGCTGGAAGATTTTCTCGGTCTCAAGCTGTTTCGCCGGCGCAATCGTTCGCTGTTACTGACCGAAGAGGGTCAAAGCTACTATCTCGATATCAAAGAGATTTTTTCGGCACTGAACGATGCCACGCGCAAACTGCAGGCGCGCAGTGCCAAAGGGGCTCTCACCGTCAGCCTGTTGCCGAGTTTCGCCATTCAGTGGCTGGTTCCGCGCCTCTCCAGCTTTAATCTGGCTTATCCGGGCATTGATGTGCGTATCCAGGCGGTGGACCGTGATGAGGAGAAGCTGGCCGACGATGTCGACGTGGCGATTTTTTACGGCCGCGGCAACTGGCCCGGTTTGCGGGTAGAAAAATTGTATGCCGAATATCTGCTGCCGGTGTGCTCGCCGCTGCTGCTGACCGGCGACAACCCGCTCAAATCACCGGCCGATCTGGCGCATTTCACGCTGCTGCATGACGCCTCGCGCCGTGACTGGCAGTCCTATATTCGTCAGCTGGGCTTGCAGCACATCAATGTTCAGCAGGGGCCGATCTTCAGCCACAGCGCCATGGTGCTGCAGGCGGCGATCCACGGCCAGGGCGTGGCGCTGGCCAATAACGTGATGGCGCAGAGTGAAATTGAGGCCGGACGTCTGGTCTGTCCTTTCAACGATGTCTTAGTGAGTAAAAATGCTTTTTATCTGGTTTGTCATGACAGCCAGGCAGAACTGGGTAAAATAGCCGCCTTTCGGCAGTGGATTCTGGAAAAAGCCGCAACTGAACAAGAAAAATTCCGCTTCCGCTACGATCACTAACGCGTTGCCTGCCGCACAGTGATGTGCGGTTTCACCTTGAGGATAAATGAATGTCCAGTCGTGCCATGTTTATATTTGCCGCCATCAGCGGCTTTCTGCTGGTGGCGTTTGGTGCTTTTGGGGCGCACGTGCTGAGCAAAGCGCTCGGCGCGGCCGAGATGGCGTGGATCCATACCGGCCTTGAATATCAGGCGTATCATACGCTGGCGATTATCGGTATTGGCGCAGCGATGCTGCGTCGCGCCAATATCTGGTTTTACTGGAGTAGCGCCGCGATGGCGCTGGGTATCGTCCTGTTCAGCGGCAGCCTGTATTGTCTGGCGCTGTCGCACCTGAAGTTTTGGGTGTTTGTTACGCCGGTTGGAGGCCTGTGCTTCCTGATTGGCTGGTTTTTGATGTTGATTGGCGCGCTGCGTCTGAAACGAAAGGCAGATCGCCATGAATAAAGTTTTACTCTATTGCCGCCCGGGATTTGAGAAAGAGTGTGCGGCAGAAATCAGTGCCAAAGCAGCGGAACGCGAAATCTACGGTTTTCCGCGCGTTAAAGATGACGCCGGTTACGTGCTGTTTGAGTGCTATCAGCCGGAAGAGGCGGAAAAACTGATCGCCACGCTGCCGTTCGCGGAGCTGATTTTTGCCCGGCAAATGCTGGTGGTGGGCGAGCTGCTGCGCGATCTCCCGCCGGAAGATCGTATTACCCCGATCGTCGGCATGCTGAGCGGCGTAGTGGAGAAGGGCGGCGAGCTGCGCGTTGAAGTGCCCGACACCAATGAAGCCAAAGAGCTGACCAAATTTTGCCGAAAGCTGACGGTACCGCTGCGCGCCAGCCTGCGCGACAGCAAAATCCTGCTGAATTATGAGAGCAATAAACGTCCGGTGGTGCATGTGTTCTTTATCGCGCCGGGCACCTGCTACGTTGGTTATTCGCTGCCGCACAACAACTCGCCGTTTTACATGGGCATTCCGCGCCTGAAGTTCCCGGCCGATGCGCCAAGCCGCTCTACGCTGAAGCTGGAAGAAGCATTCCATGTGTTCGTGCCGGCCGATGAGTGGGACGAACGGCTGGGCAGCGGCATGTATGCGGTCGATCTTGGTGCCTGCCCCGGCGGCTGGACCTATCAGCTGGTAAAGCGCAGCATGTGGGTCTACGCGGTGGATAACGGCCCGATGGCGCCGAGCCTGATGGATACCGGACAGGTTACGCACTGCCGCGAAGACGGGTTCAAATTCCGCCCGCCGCGCAGCAACATCAGCTGGCTGGTGTGCGACATGGTGGAAAAACCGGTGCGCGTCGCCAGCCTGATGACCGAATGGCTGGTCAACGGCTGGTGCCGTGAGGCGATCTTCAACCTCAAGCTGCCAATGAAAAAGCGCTATGAAGAAGTCACGCAGAATCTGGCAATGATGGACGCGGCGCTGAAGGAGAAGGGCGTAAACGCGCAGATCCAGGCGCGCCAGCTGTATCACGACCGCGAAGAAGTGACCGTGCATGTGCGCCGGATTTGGGCGGCAGTCGGCGGACGGCGCGACGAACGCTAGTTCTGCTTCAATCGCAGCGTTGGCTGCGCCTGCTCGCCCCGGTCACATACTGATGTATGCTCCCGGGGACTCCCAGGCTTGCCGCCTTGCGCTTGCACAAATTAGCTGCACTAACCCGTAGCGGCGCGATT
>NZ_SDFT01000203.1:0-6111 GCF_004916815.1 Pantoea sp. R102 | reverse complement strand
TTGAAGTAGCGCAGCGCGATATGGACCTCCACAGCGCTATCAGCTCCAGGCTGCCACTGCTCAAGCGCATCCAGCAGCGGGCGATAAAACGCCGCCGCGTTCTCCGGCCACGACTCACCGCGCAGCGCAAACTGGTGGGTGGCAAAATCAAAACTCACTTCGGGCGTGCTCTCAGTGGCAGCAATCATAAGGTTTTGCATACAACATCAATCCTGGTGAATGGTGGCTTTAAGCCAAAACGTGGCGAAGCCGCTGGCGGGCAGCGGACGCAGTTCATACTCCAGCGGTTCACTGACGTCACGGGCGAGCGTCAGCAGACCGATATTGGCCCCTTTGCTGGTGGCGGGGCTCTCGGCGCGCAGGCCAATACGATAGGCCTGCTTAATTTCGTCGTTGCTCATGGTGCGCAGTACCTCAAGCCAGTCGCGCAGCTGCTCGCAGGCGGCCTGATCGACCTGATTACTGCTCTCCAGCACGTAGTTATTGCCGTCTACGTGCAGCGTCACGGTGCCAAAGCGAAAGTCCTGTTCAGCATGGGTCAGGGTGCGGCTGTCCTGCGAATAGCGCAGGATGTTCTGCACAATCTCGACAAAGCTGGAGAACAGCCGGCGGCGCACTTTGACCGGCGCCTGCTGGTTTTCCAGAAACACTTTGATCACTTCGCCCATCGCAGTGATGTTCTGCGGCGAAAAGAAGCCGGTATAGTGCAGCGCAACGCTGTCGGGCGGCAGGTACGTGCCGGAGGAAGCTGGATGCATAGGAAGCTCGTTAATAACGCAGGCCAAACCAGGTGACGTCATCGCGTCGCGGCTGGTTGCCTTGCCAGTGAAGAAATGCCCGCGCAAACGCCGTGGAAAGCTCGGCCATCGGCAGGGTTTTATGTTGTTCAATGACCGTCTGAATACGCTTTTTGCCGAACATGATGTGCCGCGCGCCGCCGGGTTGATCGGTCACGCCGTCGCTCATCACCAATAGCACATCGCCGGGCTGCAGTGTGCGCTGCTGCTGCGGCCAGCAATAGTCGTGCGGTGTATCGGTGTAGCCAACGCCGACGCGATCGGCCTGCAGCGCGGCTGCTTCACCCTGTACCGGCTGCAGCACCGCGTGCATGCGCGCGCTGGCCCAGCTCAGCTGATGGCTGGCCGTCTCCAGCCGTAGCGCAATCGCATCGCAGCCGTCGTTGGACAGCGAGGTCTGCTGCGAGGCGTTGAGCTGGCCCAGCGTTTGTTTGATATGGCGATTGAGCGCCTGCAGCAGGGCGGACGGCGCGCGATGGTTGTGCTGCAGCGCACGCTCCAGCGCCGCATGCAGGATCACCGTCATAAACGCGCCGGGGATGCCGTGGCCGGTGCAGTCGGCAATCAGCGCTAGCCAGCCGTGCTCGTCGCGGTGAAAGGCGTAATAGTCGCCGCCCACGCCGTCGCGCGGCTGCCAGTGCAGGCACCAGTCGCTTAGTTGCTGCGCCATCTGCTGCCGCGAGCGGTCCAGCATCGCGTCCTGAATCACCCGCGCGTAATCAATGCTTTGTAAAATTTGCTGATGCTGCTGCGCCTGCAAATCGGAGACGGTACGAATCAGATCGATACCCAGACCGATACCGATATAGCGGCCGTGTTCAGTCACGATAAAACCATCGGTGACTGATTTATCTCCGCTGGCGACCACCTGCTGCGCGACCCGATCGAGTTCGGTTTCGGCATCGATCACCAGCGGTTGTTTGTCCATAAAGGCGATGCAGCTTTTACGATCGTACAGCTCACGGAAGAACGGGCGCGTCATTTGCGACAGAAAGATGTGGCGGTTGATCATGCCGAACGGCGTGCCGTTTTCCACCACCGGCAGGCCAATCAAATCTTTGTGTTCGCTAAACAGCGCCATGACCGCCGTGTTGTCCATCGCTGGCGTGACGAAGGGCACTGCGATACACAGCGAACGCGCACGGGCTCGGGCCGACAGGGCGCTAAGCCCGGTGGGTGAATCAGGCAGCTGCATAAGAAGGATTCTGGCGTCGATTAGGAATAATCTTAGGCTACGACACGGCGATGACACTTTTATGTCACCGCCGGCCAGCGCTCGCTGCTGCGCTTACTGCGGGGCTTTTAGTGTATCGGCGACGTGGCTGATGGCGCGTACCACCTCACTGGAGCTGCCACGAATTTCGGCAATCACACCGCCCGCCTGCTGCGCGAGCACTACGCCCTGATCGGCACGTTTCAGGTTCGACGCGATGCCTTTCTGCGCCTTATCCGCCAGCAGGTGGTTATGTCTAACCCGATTCTCGATTTCGCTGGTGGCGCGATTGATGTTCGCCGCGAGGGTGCGCACTTCACTGGCGACCACGGCAAAGCTGCGGCCATGCTGACCGGCGCGCGCGGCTTCCACTGCCGCATTGAGCGCCAGCAGATTGGTTTGATCGGCAATACGGCGAATACTCTCCACGATGGCGCCGATGCGATCGGAAGAGTCGCTCAGATCATTGATATCACCAGAAATACCGTGCAGTTCGCTGGCTAGCGCATTGATATTCTGTACGCTGTTCTCAATGACCGCCGCACCCTGTTGCGTGCTTTCGCTGGTATGCAAAGCGGTTTGCCATGCCTGCTGCGCTGCTTCGCGCTCCAGCTGGTTTTTTTCCACCTGCGCGGTAACGTCGGTGGCGAACTTCACCACTTTGTACAGCTCGCCGGCGCTGTTAAACACCGGATTATAGGTGGCGCGCAGCCAGACGGTATTGCCCTGCTTATTGACGCGCTCGAACTGGCCGGAGATATATTCACCCTGATTGAGCTTGTGCCAGAAGCGGCGATAGGCCTCGCTGGTGCGCATTTCGGGCGGACAGAACAGGCTGTGATGGCGACCGATGATCTCATCAGCGCGATAGCCCATGGTATTAAAGAAGTTATCGTTGGCCATCAGCACTTCACCTTTGAGGTTGAAGGCAATCACCGCCATCGAGCGCTCAATGGCGGTGGTCATGGCGCGCTGCTCCTGCGCATCCATGATGCGTGCGGTGATATCACTCGCCAGCTTAACGATTTTAATCACCCGGCCGTGGCGATCCTGCACCGGTACGTAGTTGGCTTCCAGCCAGATCGGACGGCTGTGCTTCGCCACGCGCAAAAACTTATCGCTGAAGCCTTCGCCGCGATTCAGACGCTGCCAGAACTCGCGATACTGCGGTGACTGCACCATATCTGGCGTGCAGAACAGGCTGTGATGCTGGCCGACAATTTCTGCCAGCGTGTAGCCCATGCGCTCCAGAAACAGCGCGTTAGCGGTGAGGATGTGACCATCAGGCGTAAACTCGACCATGGCGATGGCCTCCTGCAGCGAACTGAGCGTTGCGCTGCTGTGACTGCGTTTCTGCCACGCGAGGCGCGACAGGATTCCCGATGTAATAGTGCTGAACATGGTGGACCTTATTATGGTTATGGGATGTCAGCACGGTTATCGGCGTGAGTGGCTAAAAATTCACCACTAAATAACGCGGTTGCGCAGGTTTTTACCATCGGCTCCGGCGGTTGCTGCAAAAGGCAGCAGTCAGCTGATTTTTACCGAAAAGCGTTTGACGGTACGGCGCGAGTAAGGTTTAATGCGCCCCGTTGCCCGGATAGCTCAGTCGGTAGAGCAGGGGATTGAAAATCCCCGTGTCCGTGGTTCGATTCCGCGTCCGGGCACCACTAACACCAAGGCACTGGTCAGAAAGACATTTTCTGACGGGTGACTGAAAGAAGGTGGCGTTCCAGCAACGGTGAGTGCAGAGTAAATGCACCAGCTTGGTTTTAAGCCAACCTTCTGAAAGGGTATCAGTTAGCGCTGATACCCTTTTTTTATTGGCGTTGATAGATGTTCGCCTTCATTCATCCATAATTCTCTCCAGCTGCTGCGATCATTTAAAATATCGTCCATCATCTTCTGCCGTATTTATTTAACTTCGCGGTGAAAGCCTGCTCGTCAGCGATTCAGATAACGAATAACCAGAAAATTACCAGAAACTGTTAGTGAATTCCCTGAAAGACAGGACAACGGCGAGTTCAGCAACTTGATAGGGGAACAGGTAACTTATGGCTAATGATGAACTGAAAAACCGGCCTCATGCATAAGTTGCAAAGCTAATTCATTGAGAAAGATTAGTTATAAGTATAATTCGGCTCTTGACTTCATTAAATAATTCGCGATTCTTGTATGCGGGAATTTGATTTATGGAAGAATGGAGAAGGTGTGATGGATATACGGATGCTGGATCCCGATGAGCCGGGGTACTTTTTAAACTTCAGGAACCCCCTGCCTCATAATGAGTATTATGCTGTAAAACCTCAGTTCATGCCTCCACATGGTGCGCGTCCAATTGTGGATGATGCTACAGGGCTGTGTATTGGTTACACGGTCGCGCATGCTCCCGGACTGTGGCAGGTTTATGATGCGGATGGGCGTTTTACCACGCTTGAAGAAGCCCCATTGCAAACCCCGCTCATTGATCCGCTAGATATTGCGCTGATTGCATTTGGTGTTTTTCGCCTGTTGAGCAGTGGTCGGGCGGTGCTGGATGTCGCTGCGGGTAAAAGCATAGGCAGTGTGCTAAGCGAAGCAACGCTGAATATGCTGCGTGGTCGCCTGAAGGTTGGCCTGTCCGTGCGAAATCTTAAATTTACACGTACTACGGCCGCGCATATGGCCGAGTCGGGTAGATATATTCCGGTCAATATACTGGAAAAAGCTATCCGCTATGGTTCACGAAGCCCTGATGCTCAAAAAATGCCCGGCATGTTTTTATATCGTATAAAAATGACCCGTCTGAAAAAGATCGTGGAGCATGATAAAATCAGGTATGTCCACAAAGAGTACACGTTACATGTTGTGGTCAGGGAACGGGACTGGACAATTTCACACTTCCATATCGACTGAGTGGCGGGGCAGAAATGTTTGAGATCAAAAATGAAGATACGTTATTTCGCTTCTCATTTATCGAAAGAATTGAGGAGCCTGAAGATCGCAGGCTGGATTTGATCATGTGCTGGCTGGAAATAGCTGGTTGCAGTATAAAACTGCAATGTCAGTGCGAACTGACGATTTTCGACCTTGAAAGCCTGAAGGAAATGTTATCGGAGTTTTATGCATCCCTGTATAAAAATGGACGGCCTAAGCCGGTAAATTTTGCACCAAGAATGAAAGCGTTCACCTGCGAATTCAATGCTGTCGAGGGAAGTGATTTAATCGGTTTCAACTTCACTGCGACTCCCGCTATATATGATAGCTGGCAACTGACCGGCGGGATCGCTATTGATCAATCCTATTTCCCTGCGTTGATACAGGGAATCGAATCGATTCTGACCAACTGAGCGCGGGTAAGATGCCGCCCGCCCTGCAGCCTGCTGGTTCGATTGCATAGACGGGCACTCACCTCACAACGCCAGCTGCACCGCCGTGTCCCCGTCTTCGACCTGCGCCGGTACCGCGCAGCAGATCAGCACTTCATCCTGCGCCAGTGTGATGCCTGGCCGGGAAGTGTAAGTCACCGCACCTTTCACCAGTTTTGTCTTACAGCTGCCGCAATGTCCGGCGCGACAGCTGTAGGCCGGGCTCAGGCCGCGCGCTTCGGCCAGCTCCAGTAGCGTGCCGGACTGCGGCGTCCAGCGCGCTTCTTTCAGTGACTCTGTAAACACCACCGGCACCGCTTCGGTCGCCACCGGCGGCAGCGCGGCGGGCTCTGGCATATTCTCCTGCTGACGCTGCAGCGACGACGGACCAAACGCTTCGGCATGAATACGCGCGTCGGCAATATTCAGGCCGCGCAGTCCGTCATACATCGCCTGGGTAAATGATGGCGGGCCGCACAGATAAAAATCGTAATCGTTGAAAGGCAACACCTGCGACAGCAGCGCCATATCGATCCTTCCGGCAACGTCGTAATCCACGCCCGCTTCGGCTGCACCCGGCTGGCTGAGCACGCGCACCAGTTTCAACGCACCTTCGCTGGCTGCCAGCAGCGCATCAAGCTCACGCGCAAACGGGCGTTCGGCCAGGTTACGCGCCGACTGCAGCAAATACACCGGGCGCATCCGGCGTTTGCGTCGTCCTTCATAAATCAGGTGACGCAGCATCGCCAGCAGC
>NZ_SDFT01000202.1:0-9602 GCF_004916815.1 Pantoea sp. R102 | reverse complement strand
AGCGCGCTGACGCTGCTGCGCCAGACGCCGGATATCGATCTGCTGATCAGTGACCTGATGCTGCCGGGCGCCCTGAACGGTGCGGATGTGATTCGTCAGGCGCAGCAGCAGTGGCCACAGCTGGCCACCCTGCTGATCAGCGGTCAGGATCTGCGCCAGACGCCGGTGACGCTACCGCTGTGTGAACGGCTGGCGAAACCCTGGCAGCAGGCGCAGCTGGTGCAAACGCTGGAGCGCGCCTGGCAGCGCAGCGAACGGCTCAGTCGCGCACGGCAGGCTGCCACAGCGGCACCCCTTTCCCGGTGATGTAGCGTTTACGCAGCCGGCTGGAGATGGCGTCCATCACCATCACGACTACCACCAGAATCACGGTCAGGAACATCACCACATCCCAGTTCCACAGGCGCATGTTTTCGGCGTAAACCAGCCCGACGCCACCGGCGCCGACAAAGCCCAGCACCGCCGCCGAGCGGGTGTTGGACTCAATCTGATACAGACTCAGCGCGAGAAAGGTGGGAAACGATTGGGTAAAAATGCCGTAACGGTGTTTTTGCAGGCTGTTGGCCCCCACTGCGCTCAGGCCGCGACTGGGTGAGCGTTCAACCGCTTCATGCCCTTCGGCATACAGCTTGCCCAGCAGGCCGATGTCCTGCATCACAATCGCCAGCACCCCGGCCAGCGGCCCCATGCCTACCGCCCGCACGAAGATCAATCCCCAGATGGCCATGTCAATGCCACGCAGCACATCCAGCAGCCGGCGCACCAGCAGCGATATCGGCCGCGTCAGCGGATCGTGCATCACATTGCGCGCCGCCAGAAAGGAGACCGGCAGCGCGATGACGGTGGCGGTGAGCGTGCCGGCAAACACGATAGCCAGCGTGATGCCGACCTGCGAGAAATAGTAGCCAAACGGCCAGTTGACGAAATCCTGCCAGACGAACATGCGCAGGAAATAGCGTCCGAGCTGCTGGCAGCCGATGACAAAGCGCTGCCAGTCGATGCCGAACACGCTGAAGAAGAACAGATAGTAGAGCACCAGCGCCAGCGCAATCAGCGCGATGCGGCGCAGATAACGGTTTTGCGCGGCAAACAGTGCAGCGTGCTGCTGTTTCAGTTTCGCCACGTCGGGCGCTAAGGCGATCATTTTACGTCTCCTTCAACCACACGGCGGCGCAGCCAGCCGGATAGCGTATCCAGCAGCGACACCACCACGATGATCAGCAGCAGCGTCATGCTGACCTGATCGTAGCGATCCAGTTTGATGTTGGTCATCAGCTCCTGACCGATGCCGCCCGCGCCCACCAGCCCGAGGATGGTGGAGGAGCGGAAATTAATTTCCAGCCGCATAAAGCTGTAGGAGAGAAAGGTCGGTTTCACCTGCGGCCAGAAGGCGAAGCGCATACGCTGCAGCTTGCTGGCACCACAGGCGGCGAGACCGCGCACCGGTTTGTCGGAGGCGCTCTCAATCGATTCGTAGAACAGTTTGGTCAGACTGCCGATGGTGTGCAGCGCCAGCGCCAGAAAGCCGGGGATGGCACCGATGCCGAACGCCATCACGAACATTACCGCCCACGCGAGTTCCGGCATGGTGCGCAGGAAGGCAACAAAGGCGCGAATCGCCATGCGCAGGCTGCGCGGTGTCTGGGTGTTATCAGCGGCGAAAAACGCCAGCACGGCGGCGATCAGCACTGCAATCAGGGTGGAGGACAGCGCCAGCTGCAGGGTTTCCCAGATCAGCGGCAGCTGAAAGTGCAGACGATAGCCCCAGTAAGCCAGCGAACCTTCGGTTTTAACGTCCGCGAACAGCAGCGGCAGGTGCAGCACCGGCAGCGTCGCGCCGATGTAGTCAAAGAAGTGAGGCAGCGATTGCCAGACCGTGACCAGGTTGAATTCCGCAACGTTGCCGGCCGCGATATAAAGCGCCACCAGCAGCAGCGACCACAGCAGCGTGTCGCGCTTTTGCTGGCGGCGGATACGTTGGTAGTAGTGTTCGAAATCGGTCAAGGGAGAGATCCTTTGTTGATGGCGAGGGATTGCCCTCACCCTAACCCTCTCCCGCCAGCGGGAGAGGGAATTGTCCGGCAGAATGATGCAGGCTCGTGCGGCCCCCTTTACTGCCAGCGGCGAGGGAATTGTCCGGTAAACAATGCCGGCTCGTGCGGCCCCCTCTCCATACCAGCGGCGAGGGAATTGTCCGGTAAACAATGCCGGCACGTGCGTCCCCCTCTCCCGCCAGCGGCGAGGGAATTGTCCGGTAGCTCGTGCGGCCCCCTCTCCCCCCGGGAGAGGGCTGGGGTGAGGGAAATACCGCACATAGCCACCCGCTCGTTACCCGCGTGCACCCTTCATCAGGTCGCGCTTCATATCGATGATATTCTGGTAATCCGCGACGCTGGCGGCGCCGATGTGCTGGGCACCGCCCACCGCTTTAACAAAGCAGCTGTGATCTTCTTTATCCAGCTTTTTGATCGCGGCCACCACTTTCGCTTTGAAGTCAGCGGGCAGGTTATTACTCACCAGAATCGGGCCGTTAGGAATCAGCGGCGACTGCCAGATGATGCGGATCTGCTTCATCAGATCCGGGTGATCCATACGAATCAGACGACCAAAGGCCCCCGAGGTATAACCACTGTTGTAATCGCCAATCAGCGACGTCCAGGTCACCGCGCCGTCGAACTGGCCATTCAGCACGCCGAGGATGTCCTGCTCGTGGCCACCGGAAAACGTCACGCTGGAGAAGGTATTGTTGTACTTATCATCCACCGTACCGCCAAACTCTTTCTTAAAGGCCTGATTGGGCATCAGGAAGCCGGAGGTGGAATCCGGATCGGCCATGCCAAACGATTTACCTTTCAGATCTTCCAGCTTCTTATACTGGCTGTCGGCTTTGACGATCACCACCGAGTGGTAGCCTTTCGAGCCATCTTTGTCGTCCACCACGATACCGACGATATCCACGGCCTTCGGGTTTTGCAGATAGACCGAGGCATAAGAGGCCGGCGACATGCTCAGCACCATATCGATCTTATTGCCCAGCAGCCCCTGAATCACGCCGGCATAGTCAGACGAGTTGCGCAGCTGCGTATCCACGCCCAGCTCTTTATCGAAGAAGGTTTTCACACACTGGTTATCGCCAATCTGCTGGGTGGCGTTCTGCCCGCCCAGAATTCCCAGGTTCAGCTGTTTCGGTGCATCCGCTGCGTTGACGCCAAAAGCCATCAGAGCGCCTGTCAGTAAAGCTAAAGCAGTCAGTTTCATTGTGAGATTTTCTCTTGCCGTGGGAGTTAGTGGAGCTGGTTAATTTCGTCGCCGTACAGCGCATGCAGCAGGCTGTCGGTCAACTGAGCGGGATGGCCGTCAAACAGCACTTTGCCGCGCTGGATGCCGATCACCCGGGTGCAATACTGCTGCACCAGTTCAATCGAGTGCAGGTTGACCATCACGCTGATGCCCTGCTCGCTCACCTGGCGCAGCACATCCATGATGCGTTTGGTATTTTTGGGATCGAGCGAGGCCACCGGCTCGTCGGCCAGCAGGATTTTCGGGCGCTGCATCAGCGCGCGGCAGATGGCGACGCGCTGCATCTGGCCGCCGGACAGATTCTCCGCCCGCTGCAGCGCCTGCGGCAGCATGTTCATCCACTGCAGCAGTTCAATGGCCTGCGCACGGTCGGTGTCGGAGAAGATTTTGAAAAAGGATTTCAGCGTTGAGGTCTGGCTGAGCCGGCCCAGCAGCACATTGGTCAGCACGTCGAGGCGCGGCACCAGGCAGAAGTCCTGAAAGATCATGCCGCACTCGCTGCGCCATTCGCGCATCTGCCGGCTGTTGAGCGTCACCACATCGCGGTCCGCCTCGCCGTGACGCATGCTGAGAATCGCGCCTTCGCTGCTGGCAATGGTGCCGTTCAGCATATGCAGCAGGGTCGATTTGCCTGCGCCCGAGCGGCCGATTACCGCCACCAGCTCGCCCGCATGCAGATCGAAACTGACATCATCCAGCACGCGGTTATCACCGAAGGCTTTGCACAGCCCCTGCACCGACAGCACCTTGTCGCCATGGCGCTGGGCAGGATGTGCATTGTCGACGACGGTTTTGAGTAGTGCCTGTGCCATGTTGCGCTCCATCTCTTCTGAGGTGTTGATTGCCCGTTATTACGGACACTGGCGATGAAGGTCTGATGACAGAACCATGATTAAACGGTGACAGCGTCGCGCAAACCGACAGCAATCTGCTGGCCATCGAACGGTACGCTGACGTTTTCCGGTAACCCATTGTCCAGCAACCAGTTATCCATCTCATGTGACAGGTGCACCAGCCATGCCTGGCGCGGAGCCAGCCGGGCCACGATGTCCAGTGCGCGGGTAACGTCGTTGTGATTACCCACCGCGGCGCGCGGCGCATCGTTACAATCGATCACCAGCTGATCGAGCGGCTGGCCCTGCAGGAAATCGGCGGTGTCCGGTGGCAAACCACAGGTGTCGCACAGCCACGCCAGCCGCGTGCCATGCCAGTCGAACAGGTAGCCGTAAGTCAGCCGCGAATGCTGCAGTGGTAGCGCCGTCACCTGCAGGGTGCCGAAGCTGTGCGCGACAAAAGGCGTCAGCGCCGGGCGAAACGCCAGCAGGCCGGGATGCTTAAACAGATCGTCGCAGCCCTTTTCATCCGGTGGCGCCCACACCGGAATCGACGCGCCCCGGCCCCAGCGCAGACTGAACAGGCCGGCCACGTGATCCATGTGGAAATGCGTCAGCAGAATGCGGCTCAGCTCACCGGGCTGGAAGCGCTGATGCAGATCGGGCAGACCGGCATCGAGCAGGATGCGCTCGCGACCGGTGTCGATCAGCGCGCTGGTGGCGTGACGCGCATAGCGTGGCTGCTGCCGGGCGCGTTCACAGGCGCGACAGTCGCAGCCGAACAGCGGCGCGGCCTGCACGCCGCCCGTACCGAGAAAGGTCAGATTCATGGCGGATGCTCCAGTAACTGGCGCAGCTGATGGAGCGTGTCGATCAGCGCGCCGTCGTTGTTGAGCGCGTGGCAGTGGGCAGGCAGCGGTTCTGCTGCGCGCGCCAGCCGTCGCTGAATGTCAGCTTCACTTTCGCGCCCGCGCTGGCGCAGCCGTGCCGCCAGCACGGCCGGCGAGACCTGCAGTACCAGCGGCAGCAACTGCTCGCCGTAGTGCTGGCGCACGACTGGCAGATGCAGACGTGAACCGTTGACCAGCACGTTGAGACCGCGCGCCAGCCAGTGGTCAATCTCCTCGCCGAGCGCGTAGCTCAGGCCGTGTGCGCGCCAGCTGATGGCGAACAGGCCGAGCGCTTCCCGCCGGCGGAATTCGGCTTCGCTCAGCGCTACGTGGTTTTCACCGCCGGCATCGGCCGGCCGCGTGATATAGCGATGGGCGATCACCAGTTTGTCCGGCGGTGCTTCCCGCAACGCGTTCAGCAGGCTGTCTTTGCCCGAGCCAGACGGTCCGGTCAGCCAGATGAGGCGCGCCATCAGAACACCTGCCTGCCCTGCGACCAGACGTGACGAATATGCACATGGCCGTGATCGGTGTGCGCCAGCACCAGATCGGCGCGCAGCCCTTCGGCAATCGTGCCGCGATCGTGCAGGCCAATCGCCTGTGCCGGATTGCGCGTGACCAGCGCCGCCGCCTGCGGTAGCGTCAGCGCATTACGCTCGTCGGCCACCAGGCGGAATACCGCATCCAGCAGGCTGGCCGGGTAGTAATCCGACGAAAGAATATCCAGCAGGCCGTGGCTGGCCAGCTGCCACGCCGCGACATTGCCGGAGTGCGATCCGCCGCGCACGATATTGGGCGCACCCATCAGCACCCGCATGCCGCATTCGCGTGAGGCGCGAGCCGCTTCCAGCGTGGTGGGAAACTCGGCAATGGCGCTGCCTACCGCGTGTGACTCCGCGACGTGCGCCGCCGTGGCATCATCGTGGCTGGCAACCGGAATACCGCGCGCCTGGCACAGGCCAGCGATGGCGTTGCGGTTCGGCGTGGAGAATTCGGCAGCCAGCGCCAGCTGTTCGCGCTCAAACTGATCCATCTGCTCATCGTTAAGCTGATATTTGCCCTGATAGTAGGTGCGGTACATCTCCAGCGACGCATACTGGCGCTGGCCGGGTGAATGATCCATCAGTGACACCAGCGACAGCTCCGGGGTGCTCATCAGCGCTTCAAACAGCGGCAGCGTGGTGTGGTGCGGCAGCTCACAGCGCAGGTGCAGCTGGTGGTCGGCGCGGTTGATGCCCTTGCGGTTGCTGTCCTGAATCGCCGTAATCATTTTGCTCAGGTTTTCGAGGCGATGACCGCCGTCGCGCACGTCACCGACGCCGATGGCGTCCAGCACCGTGGTGATGCCGCTGGCGACCATCAGTGCATCGTGGCTACTCATCGCCGAATGCGCTGGCCAGTCGACTTTGGGCCGTGGCGTAAAGAATTTATCGAGGTTGTCGGTATGCAGCTCGACCAGCCCCGGCAGCAAAAACGCGTTCCCGCCGTCCAGCGCGCCTGGCTGCTGACTGCCGCTGTCGCTGAAGCTGGCGATCCGGTCGCCGCGCATCTCCAGCGATCCGCTGACGACCTCATTTTCCAGCACCAGCCGGACATTATTCACGATCATGCCTGTTCTCCTGTGTGCAGCGGCTGCATGACGTGCAGGCGGTCGGCCACCCGGGCGCGCACCGCTTCGTCATGGAAAATACCTACGATAGCGGCGCCGCGGGCGCGCGCCTGTTCAATCAGCTCCACCACCGCCGCGCTGTTAGCGCTGTCGAGTGACGCCGTGGGTTCATCCAGCAGCAGCACCGGATAGTCAGCGATAAAGCCGCGTGCGATGTTGACGCGCTGCTGTTCCCCGCCGGAGAAGGTCGAGGGGGCCAGCGACCACAGGCGCTGCGGCACGTTAAGACGCGTCAGCAGTTCGCGGGCGCGCTGTTCACAGCGGGCGCGTTCGACGCCGCGCTCCAGCAGCGGCTGCATGACGATCTCCAGCGTCGGTACGCGCGGAATCACGCGCAGAAACTGGCTGACCCAGCCGACGGTGTCACGGCGGATCGCCAGCATCTGACGCGCCGGTGCCTGTGCCAGATCGACCCACTGGCCGTGATGCTGCAGCCAGATGTGACCGCTGTTGGCCTGATAGTTACCGTACAGCGCACGCAGCAGCGTGGATTTACCGCTGCCGGAGCGCCCGTGCAGCACCACGCATTCGCCGGCGGCCACCTCAAGGCTGGCGTGCTGCAGCACCGGCAGCTCGGCGCTGTTCTGGTTGTGCAGCACAAAGGTTTTGCTGAGATTCTCTACGCGCAAAATGGGTTGCATGTTGATGTCCTGATAATGATTCGTGCAGCCGCACGTAACCGTAGCGGCGCGATTTATCGCGCATTTAACAGCAACGCTCGCTGTTCAACTGGGCGCAATAAATTGCGCCGCTACGATTGGTGCACACCTCATGAGTAGGGCGCATTAATGCGCACCGCCAGCGTGTTCTATGCCAGCACCGATGAAACCAGCAGCTGGGTGTACGGATGGTGCGGATCGTCAAGTACCCGGTCGGTGAGTCCGCTCTCCACCACTTTGCCCTGCTTCATTACCAGCAGGCGGTGCGCCAGCAGACGCGCGACGCCCAGATCGTGGGTGACGATAATCACCGCCAGATTCAGTTCGCGTACCAGCGTGCGCAGCAGATCCAGCAGGCGCGCCTGCACCGAGACATCCAGCCCGCCGGTCGGCTCATCCATAAACACCAGCGTCGGCTGCGTCACCAGGTTGCGTGCAATCTGCAAACGCTGCTGCATGCCGCCGGAAAAGGTGGTGGGCAGATCGTCGATGCGGTTGGCCGGAATTTCGACGTCCTGCAGCCAGCGCAGCGCCTCGTTGCGGATGTCGCCGTAATGACGCTGTCCAATCGCCATCAGACGCTCACCAATATTGCCGCCCGCCGTCACCTGCGGACGCAGACCATCCAGCGGATGCTGATGCACCACGCCCCACTCGGTGCGCAGTAACCGCCGGCGCTCGCTCTCGCTGAGCTGATACAGATCGCGGCCGCGGTAAAGAATGTTGCCCTGCTGGGGCGCCAGACGCGCCGACAGGCTGCGCAGCAGCGTGGTTTTCCCCGAGCCGGATTCACCGACAATCCCCAGCACCTCTCCGGGATAGAGCGCAAAACTGACGTCTTCAAAACCTTTGCCCGGCGCGTAGAGGTGCGTCAGGTTATGGACCGCGAGCAGCGGCTGTTCACTGTGCATGCTGTTGTTCCTGCTGCTGGTGGCAAAAATCGGTATCGGAGCAGACAAACATGCGCGTACCGGCATCATCCATCACCACTTCGTCGAGATAGCTGTGGCGCGAACCGCACAGCGCACAGGGTTGTTCCCAGCTCTGCACGCTGAACGGGTGATCGTCGAAATCAAGACTTTCCACTTTGGTGTAGGGCGGCAGCGCATAAATGCGTTTTTCACGTCCGGCACCAAACAATTGCAGTGCCGGCATCATGTGCATCTTCGGGTTGTCGAATTTGGGAATCGGCGATGGATCCATCACATAGCGATCGTTAACCTTCACCGGATAGGCATAGGTGGTGGCGATATGGCCGTAGCGGGCGATATCTTCATACAGCTTGACCTGCATGATGCCGTACTCCTCCAGCGCGTGCATGGTGCGGGTTTCCGTCTCACGCGGCTCAATAAAGCGCAGCGGCTCCGGGATCGGCACCTGGAAAATCAGCACCTGATCCTCTTCAAGCGGCGTCTCCGGAATGCGGTGCCGCGTCTGGATCAGCGTGGCGTCTTTGGTGGCTTCGGTGGTTGCCGCCCCGCTGACGCGCTGGAAGAAGCGCCGGATAGAGACCGCGTTGGTGGTGTCATCCGCGCCCTGATCGATCACTTTCAGCACGTCGCTGTCGCCTATAATGCTGGCGGTGATCTGGATGCCGCCGGTGCCCCAGCCATACGGCATCGGCATTTCGCGGCCGGCAAACGGCACCTGATAGCCAGGGATCGCGACCGCTTTCAGAATGGCGCGGCGGATGGTGCGTTTGGTCTGCTCATCCAGGTAGCCGTTGTTGTAGCCGGTTAACTCACTCATCATTCTGCTCCTGATGCTGTTGGCGCAGCCGCTGCAGCAGCTCCAGCTCCGCCTGGAAATCCACGTAGTGCGGCAGTTTCAGATGCGAGACAAAGCCGGCGGCTTCGACGTTATCGGCGTGCGACAGCACGAACTCTTCGTCCTGTGCCGGCCCGGCAATGCGCTCCTGATACTCGGGTGCCTGCAGCGCACGGTCCACCAGCGCCATCGCCATCGCCTTACGCTCTGCGCGTCCGAACACCAGACCATAGCCGCGGGTAAAGTGCGGCGCGCTGTCGCCCTGGGTGGTGAAGCCGTTGACCATTTCGCATTCGGTCAGCAGGATCTCGCCAATTTCAATCTCAAAACCCAGCTCTTCGGGGCAGATCGACACGCTGAGATAGCCGGTGCGGATTTCACCGGCAAACGGATGGTTGCGGCCATAGCCGCGCTGGGTCGAATAGCCAAGCGCCAGCAGAAACCCTTCGTCGCCGCGCACCAGCTGCTGTAAGCGGGCAGCGCG
>NZ_SDFT01000201.1:0-2774 GCF_004916815.1 Pantoea sp. R102 | reverse complement strand
AAAATAACATTATTAAAAAACAAACCCAAAAAGTCATTTAGCCAGTCATATCAGTTACCACAGTGTTTATTCAATCATTCATTTGCATTAACTTTTGGTTGTTATCCTTAGTAAAGACTAGTTTAGTTATTTTATTTTACCCCCTCACCAAATTAAGCCCAACTGATAGCAGTTAAGATTAATAAAAACCATGTTTAAAGTTTTTCCAACAAACATTAATTTACAGTTAAATCTTAACCTTTTTATTAAATTTCAATGATTTGATTGCCATTCATATGAAGTCTACTTTGTCTTCTGAATGATACATTAGCATTAACCCTATATCCCTCTTTCATAAAAAAACCTGACATATATTTAAACACCATAATCATGAGTTCATCATGCAAAATAGCCCTAAAAACCTCTGATGTAAGTATTGTTAATATAACAACTCACAATAGAGGCCATATAACATGAATTGATTTAGCACGGTATAAATTAGCTTACGTTTATAATGATATTTTTGAGTTTTTTACGTCCCCCTTTTTATAACCAATCATAATTTCATTCCCAGCCATATACTTATTTGATTCGTTTCTCTTAACAGTTATTATTTCACTTTTTGTTACAGAGAAGCCATCTTTAGTTACGAACTCATAATTCACCTTTAACCTATCACTATCCATAACCTGATCCAGGTAGTCTACTTTTTTAATTTTTGCATTAGCATAAACTATTTCATTTAGTGTCTTATCAGAGGTAAACTTATTTTTCACCTCTTTAATAATGGAGAAGATGATTACACAACCTAACACTGAAAATATAATAGTATGAATGGCTCGAGGGAAACTTGAAAAATCAAACATTAAAAACTCCTAGTTGAACATTTGTAGAGCTGCGTTTTTTATCGCTATAGTTACAGTAGTGGCTTCACCAGATCCGACCCTAAATTTGAAGCCTTTATTGTAAAAAATAACAACCGGATTGTTTTCCATTTTAAAACCAGTCATACCAAAATTCGAAGCGGTGAAGGAAGCGGCCGTTCCTGTAAATGCAACTTGCTTTCCTTTCCACTCAACAGCCCACGGGGTATCAATGTTAACTTCATCAGAACTTTTGATCGTTATTTTATTAGGTGAAGTAATCATGGCCTCACCAGTAACAATTTCCTGCGTCCAACCACCAAGAATTTTAGTGGTAACACCACCGACGACTTTATTATGTTGCCCACCAGAGTTAATAGTTAAATTATCGCCATTCTGAATTACTGTGTTACGCCCGCCAGAATTAACATCTGTGTTTAAATCCCCGTCTTCAATAGTTGTGTCTTGATTTCCCTGAGAAATGCGCGTTTTCTGATCACCAGTGATTTCGTTAAGTTCACCTTTACTGCTAATAGTCAGGTGACGCCCTTCTTTTATGTTTACAACCTCACTATTATTAAAGTTTTTCAGCTCAACATCGTCAACCGTCGTTGTGCGCTTCTGCTTGTAGTGGAAAGTTGCATCGCCAGTGATCTCATCGCTTTGATCTTTGCCGATCTTTGTCGTGCGGCAACCGTCTATTGATACGGTCTTGTCATTCTCCACCGAAATGTTCATGTCTTTTTCAGCATGCATATTAAGCAGCTCACCGCCCGGCTTGTCCTCAAAGAACAGGAAGCTGGCGTTGTCATTATGGCCATCTTTACTGCGCGTCATAAAGCCCATGCGCGTGGCGTCTTCGGGAAGGTTCCAGGGTGGCATACTCGCTTCGTTATATACGCGCCCGGTAATTATCGGGCGGTCAGGATCACCGTTGATGAAGTCTACAACAACTTCATCACCAACGCGCGGGATCTGCACCCCGCCGAAGCCCTGGCCCGCCCACGCGCTTGACACCCGCACCCAGCACGAGCTCGTGTCGTCGCCCTTCGCCAGGCGGTCCCAGTGGAACTTCACCTTCACCCGGCCGTAGCGGTCCGTCCAGATTGACTCCCCCGCCGGGCCCACCACCTTCGCCGTCTGCGGACCGTGCGTCTTCGGCCACGCCGTCGCCGGCTCCGCGCGGTACGTCACCGACGACGGCAGCACCGTGAACGCGATGTTGTGCCGCGCTCCGCCGCCGCCGCTCGCGTACTCATTCTCCTCGAAGTCGTACCGCGCCGACGTCACCAGGTACTCCCCGTTGTCGCTGAAGTGCGGCGCGTTCACGATGCCGAACCGGTACCCCGGCGCGATGCCCGTCGCCGTCCCCGTTCCGCTCACGCTGTGGTGCGCCACCTGCCACACCTCCTGACGGATGCGCGTGTAAAACTCCCCGTGGCTGTGGTCGACAAAATGGCCCGGCCAGTCGTACACGTCCACCGCACCCGGCACCGGCGACACCGGGTTCTGCCGCGCCTGCAGCATCCACGCGTTCGGCTTGCGGAAGTCGTAGTCGTCCGTGCTGTACATCCCCGGCGTCACGCTCTCGCACAGCGACCACTGGCTGATGCCCTCCTCCGTCACGCTCCCCCCCGACGCCGTCACGTGGTACGGTATCGTCTCATAGCCCGCGAACGCCTCGTGCTGGTCCGCCCCGTCGCACAGCACCATCACGTGACGCTCCGCCTCGTGGCGGAACCAGTAGTAAATCCCCTCCAGCTCCATCAGCCGGCTGATGAAGTCGAAGCTGCTCTCCTGGTACTGCACGCAGTACTCCCACACCCGGTAGCTGCTGCCCAGCCGCGTCTCCACGTTTACCCCGTTCTCCTGCAGCAGCGTCTGCACTATCTGCGGCACCGTCTGTCCCTGGAATATCCGCAGGTTGCGGTC
>NZ_SDFT01000200.1:0-7328 GCF_004916815.1 Pantoea sp. R102 | reverse complement strand
CGATTGAAGAGAAGCCGCAGCAGCCGAAATCGCGCTGGGCAGTCACCGGCCTCTACTTTTACGACAACCGCGTGGTGGAGTTTGCGAAGCAGGTGCAGCCCTCGGCGCGCGGCGAGCTGGAAATTACCGCCATCAACCAGATGTATCTGGAGCAGGGCGAACTGGCGGTGGAGCTGCTGGGGCGCGGCTTTGCCTGGCTGGACACCGGCACCCACGACAGCCTGATTGAGGCCAGCGTGTTCGTGCAAACGGTGGAGAAACGCCAGGGCTTTAAAATTGCCTGCCTCGAAGAGATTGCCTGGCGCAACGGCTGGCTGAGCGATGAGCAGCTGCTGGCAGCGGCACAGGCGTTGACCAAAACCGGCTACGGCCAGTATCTGCTGGATATTCTGCATGCCCGTCCGCGTCAGTATTGATCCCCTTGCGTGGGAGAGCGACTTCTTCCGCTGCGCCACGGCGCGGCTGACGCTGGATGGCGATGTGCCGCTGGCCGAGGCGCTGCAGCAGCCTTACACGCTGTGGCAGGTTAAGGTGCCGGCGCAGGACAGCGCGGCGATAGATGCGCTGAGCCAGCACGGTTTTCAGCTGGTGGAAGGCGAAGCGGATCTGGCGATCAATATCAAACGCACCGAACGGCAGACCGGCGTGCGCATCGCGCGCGAAGCGCAGATCCCGCAGCTGCGCGCGGCAGCGGCCCAGGCGTTTAGCCAGAGCCGTTTTCGTGCTCCCTGGTTTGACGCTGAAGACAGCGACCGCTTCTACGCACAGTGGATTGAGAACGCGGTGCGCGGCACTTTTGATCACCAGTGTCTGATCGCCTGCAACGAGCAGGGCGCGCTGCAGGGTTTCGTCTCCATGCGCGAAGTCGCCGGTGACGCGCGTATCGGTCTGCTGGCGGTGCTGCCGGCGGCGCAGGGCAACGGCGTCGGTCAGCGTTTGCTGCTGGCGGCAGCCGACTGGGGCCGGGTGCGCCAGCTCGAGCGTCTGCGGGTCGCAACCCAGCTCAGCAATCTTACGGCGATGCGCCTCTATTTACGCAGCGGTGCCCGGCTGGAAAGCACCGCCTACTGGTTTTACAGGAAAGCCTGATGATCCCATTTAACGCGCCCCCGGTTGTGGGCACTGAAGTTGACTATATGCAGTCGGCGATGGCCAGCGGCAAGCTGTGCGGCGACGGCGGCTTTACCCGGCGCTGTCAGCAGTGGATGGAGCAGCATTTTGGCAGCAAAAAAGTGCTGCTGACGCCCTCGTGCACCGCTTCGCTGGAGATGGCCGCGCTGCTGATCGATATCCAGCCCGGCGATGAAGTGATCATGCCGAGCTACACCTTTGTCTCCACCGCCAACGCCTTCGTGCTGCGCGGCGCCACCATTGTGTTCGTCGACGTGCGTCCGGATACGCTGAATATCGACGAAACGCAGATTGAAGCAGCAATCACGCCGAAAACGCGCGCCATCGTGCCGGTACATTACGCGGGCGTGGCGTGCGAGATGGATACCATCATGGCGCTGGCAGCGAAGCATCAGCTGTATGTGATTGAAGATGCGGCGCAGGGCGTGATGTCGCAGTACAAAGGGCGCGCGCTGGGCACCATCGGCCATATTGGCTGCTTTAGCTTCCATGAGACGAAAAACTACACCGCCGGCGGTGAAGGCGGCGCCACGCTGATCAACGAGGCGAAACTGATCGAGCGTGCGGAGATCATCCGCGAAAAAGGCACCAACCGCAGCCAGTTCTTCCGCGGACAGGTGGATAAATATACCTGGCGCGATATTGGTTCCAGCTACCTGATGGCGGACTTGCAGGCGGCTTATCTGTGGGCGCAGCTGGAAGCGGCGGAACGCATCAACCAGCAGCGTCTGCGCCTGTGGCAGAACTATTACGACGCGCTGCAGCCGCTGGCGGCCAGCGGGCGCATTGCGTTACCGGCGGTGCCGGCCAGCTGCCGTCACAACGCCCACATGTTCTATCTCAAATTGCGCGACAGCGAGGATCGCCAGGCGCTGATTAACTGGATGAAGGAAGCTGAGATCCTCACCGTGTTCCACTATATCCCGCTGCACTCCTCACCGGCCGGCACGCGTTTTGGCCGCTTCCACGGCACGGATGCGTTCACTACGCGCGAGAGCGAGCGCCTGCTGCGGCTGCCGCTGTTCTACAACCTGTCGGACAACAACCAGCGTACGGTAATCAGTTCGCTGCTGAGCTTCTTTGCCTGATGTCGTTAGCCAGAGCCTCAGTGTGGACCGCCTCGTCCACGCTGGTAAAAATTGTCGCTGGCCTGCTGGTGGTGAAACTGCTGGCCGTGAGCTTCGGCCCCGAGGGTGTCGGCCAGGCGGGTAACTTTCGCCAGCTGATTACCGTGCTCGGCGTGCTGGCCGGCGCGGGTATCTTTAACGGCGTAACCACCTATGTCGCGCAGTTCCGCCAGCAGCCGGCGCAGCTGCGTGCCGTGACCGGCACCGCGTCGGCAATGGTGCTGGGGTTTTCCACACTGCTGGCGCTGCTGTTCCTGCTGGCGGCGGAGCCCATCAGCCGGGCGCTGTTTGGCCACGCCGCCTGGCAAAACGTGGTGCGCATCGTCGCTTTTTTGCAGCTGGGTATTGCCTGGGCCAACCTGACGCTGGCGCTGCTGAAAGGTTTTCGCGATGCGCGCGGTAACGCGCTGGCGCTGATCGCCGGCAGCCTGATCGGCGTGGTGGGTTATGTGTTGTGCTGGTGGCTGGGTGGCTATGCCGGTGCGCTGGTCGGGCTGGCGCTGGTGCCAGCGCTGCTGGTCGGGCCGGCGCTGTGGATGCTGCGACGCCACCGCGAGGAACTGCCACTGCGCTGGCTGATGCCGCAGTGGCAGCCGGCGCTGGCGCGTAATCTGGCCAAATTTACCCTGATGGCGCTGATGACGGCCGTGACCCTGCCGGTAGCCTGGGTGATGATGCGTAATCTGCTGGCGCAGCAGCAGGGCTGGGCGCAGGTCGGGCTGTGGCAGGGCGTCACCAGCATCTCCGATGCGTATCTGCAATTTATCACCGCCACGTTCAGCGTCTGGCTGCTGCCAACGCTGGCACGGCTGGAGCATAAAGCTGACATCGCGCGCGAAATTGGCCGTGCGCTGCGCTTTGTGCTGCCGGCGGTGGCGGCGGCCAGCTTTTGTGTCTGGCTGCTGCGCGATGTCGCCATCTGGCTGCTGTTTTCCCCGCAGTTCAGCGCCATGCGCGATCTTTTTGTCTGGCAGTTGTGCGGTGACGTCTTTAAAGTAGGCGCCTATGTTTTCGGATACCTGGTGATCGCCAAAGCCTCACTGCGCTTTTATATTCTCACGGAAATCAGCCAGTTTGTGCTGCTGACCGCCTTTGCGCACTGGCTGATCCCATTGCACGGAACGGCGGGCGCGGCGCAGGCTTATATGGCGACCTACGTGCTCTACTTTGCCCTTTGCTGTGGCGCTTTCTTGATTTATTGCCGGAAAAAATGACGCTATTTCACGTGCTGGGCTCCGATATCCCGCATCACAATCACACGCTGCTGCGCTTCTTTAACGACGTCATGAGCGTTGAATCGCCAGCCGACGCGCCGCGTCAGTTTATGGTGGTGTCGGCCGCGCCGGATACCCTGCTGGCCTATCCTCAGCTGCAGATCGACGTGTATCCCAGCAAGCGCGCGCTGGCGCAGGCGGTGATCGCACGCGCCGCCGCTCGCCGTCAGCGCTTCTTCTTTCACGGCCAGTTCAATCCGCGCCTGTGGCTGGCGCTGCTCAGCGGCAAGCTGCGGCGACAGCAGGCGTTCTGGCACGTCTGGGGCGCCGATCTCTACGAAGAGGGCGCCGGGCTGAAGTACCGCCTGTTTTATCTGCTGCGGCGTATCGCCCAGGGGCGCATGGCGCAGGTGTTTGCCACGCGCGGCGATCTGCACTTTTTCCAGCAGCGTCATCCGCGCGTGCCCACTTCGCTGCTCTATTTTCCAACGCGTATGCCGGAGGCCGCGATACCCGCCCCTGCCGCCAGCGACAGCTTTACCATTCTGCTCGGCAACTCGGGCGATCGCAGCAACCGGCACATTGAGGGATTGCAGGCGATTCGCCGCCAGTTTGGTGAGCAGGTTAACGTGGTGATCCCGCTCGGTTATCCGGCCAGCAACTACGAGTACATCGATGAGATTGATGCTGCCGCGCAGCGCCTGTTTCCGCGCGGCCAGGTGACGCTGCTGCGCGACAAAATCGACTTCACTGCCTATCTGCAATTGCTGAGTCGCTGTCAGCTCGGTTATTTTATGTTCGAGCGTCAGCAGGGCATCGGTACGCTGTGCCTGCTGATTCAGGCCGGCATTCCGTTTGTGGTTAACCGTAAGAATCCGTTCTGGCGTGACCTGAGCGAGCAGGGGCTGCCGGTGTTATTCAGCGCTGATGCGCTGGATCGCACGCGCGTGGCGGAGGCGCAGCGTCAGCTGGCGCAGTGCGATCGTTCCGCTATCGCCTTTTTTGCCCCGGGCTATCTGGCGGGATGGCGCCACGCGCTGGCGGAGAGTGAAAGGGAGTCAACATGAGCCTGCTGCAGTTTAGTGGTCTGCTGGTGGTGTATCTGTTTTCGCTGGGCTTCATTCTGACGCTGACCTGGCGCGAATTTAAACGGGTGCGTTTTAATTTCCACCTGTTCTTTACCCTGCTGTTTTTGCTGACCTTTTACTTTGGCTTTCCGCTGACCAGCGTCCTGGTATTCCGCTTTAACGTCAGCGTGGTGCCGGCAGACTATCTGCTGCAGGCGCTGCTGGCCGCCACCAGTTTCTACGCCATCTATTACGTCAGCTACAAAGTGCGGCTGCGGCCTGCGCAGGCGGCGCCGCGCAAACCCTGGCTGACGATGAACCGGGTGGAAACCCATCTGACCTGCCTGCTGCTGGCGCTGGTGGCGGTGGGAACCGTCACGGTGTTCTTTATGCATAACGGCCTGCTGCTGTTCCGGCTGTCGGCCTATAACCAGATCTTCTCCAGCGAAGTGTCCGGCGTGGCGCTCAAGCGTTTCTTCTACTTCTTCATTCCGGCGATGCTGATCCGCTATTTCCTTAATCCTACCCAGCGCCAGTGGCTGCTGTTTTTGCTGATCACGGTGGCGTTTGGTCTGCTGACCTATGCGCTGGTGGGCGGGACGCGCGCCAATATCATCATTGCCTTTGCACTGTTCCTGTTCATCGGCATTACGCGCGGCTGGATTACGCTGTGGATGCTGGTGGGGGCCGGCGTGATGGCGATTGGCGGCATGTTCTGGCTGGCGCTGCGTCGTTACAATCTCGACGTGGTGGGTGATGAAGCGTTTTACACGTTTCTCTATCTGACGCGCGACACCTTTTCGCCGTGGGAAAACCTTGCGCTGCTGCTGCAGAATTACGACAAAATCGATTTTCAGGGGCTGGCACCGATCTGGCGTGATTTCTACGTGTTTATCCCGGGCTGGCTGTGGCCGGATCGGCCATCGATGGTGCTCAACAGCGCCAACTATTTCACCTGGGAAGTGCTGAATAACCACTCCGGGCTGGCGATTTCGCCCACGTTGCTCGGCTCGCTGCTGATCATGGGCGGCGCAGGCTTTATTCCCCTTGGGGCGATAGCGGTCGGGCTGTTGATGAAAGGGTTTGATTCTCTCTACCAGCAGGGGCGCGAAGCCGGCAACCGCTACAGCGGTGCCATTTTGCAAAGCTTCTGCTTTGGCGCGGTGTTCAATATGATCGTGCTGGCGCGCGAAGGGCTGGATGCATTCGGCTCGCGCGTGGTGTTCTTTTGCCTGATTTTCGCCGCCTGTGTTGGGCTGGCGAAGTTACTTTTCTGGCTGTTAGCGCGTGCCGGGCTGATTCGCCCGCGCGCGGAGCCAGTTTTATCGCGCTCTGCTTAACCTCCGGGCCTGACGGGAAATACCGACCATGGAAACCGATCATCCGCGTTATACCCTGCGCGGCATCGATTTACACGCTTTCGCCGATATGGCGAGCTTTCTTCACTTTCTGCTGCCGGACGGCAAGCCGCGCAGCGGCACGCTGGTGGCGATCAACGCCGAAAAGATGCTGACGCTGGAAGAGGATGCCCAGCTGTGCGCGCTGATCGCCGCCGCGGAGATCAAGTACCCGGACGGCATCAGCATTGTGCGTTCGCTGCGTAAAAAGTACCCGCAGCTAACGGTGAACCGCATCGCCGGCGCCGATCTGTGGGAAGCGCTGATGGAACAGGCGGGCCGCAGCGGTATTCCGGTGTTTTTAATCGGCGGGCGTGAGCAGGTGCTGCAGGAAACCTGCGATAAATTACGCCGTCAGTGGAATGTCAACATCGTGGGCAGCCAGAACGGCTACTTCGCTCCAGCCGAACGCGAGGCGCTGTTTGCGCGCATTGCCGCCAGCGGGGCGCAGATTGTGACCGTGGCGCAGGGATCGCCGCGCCAGGAGCTGCTGATGCGCGACTGCCGCGAACACTGGCCGCACGCGCTATATATGGGCGTCGGTGGCACCTATGACGTCTTTACCGGCCACGTCACGCGTGCGCCGCGCATCTGGCAGCAATTAGGGCTGGAGTGGCTGTATCGCCTGATACGCCAGCCATCACGCTGGCGCCGCCAGTTAAAACTGCTGAAATATTTACGCTATCACTGGCGCGGCGATCTGTAACGCGGCAGGAATAGTGCTGTAATTCCGGCAGGTTAAGCAGGCAAATTGCGTTATTTATCGACGGAATGCACAAAGCGTAAGCAAACGCGATTTTTTTATGAAAAAGCACTGGACAGCCTGGAGTCAAATACGTAGTATGCCCATCCGCAACGGCGCTACGCGCCCGTAGCTCAGCTGGATAGAGCGCTGCCCTCCGGAGGCAGAGGTCTCAGGTTCGAATCCTGTCGGGCGCGCCATTTAGTTTGTGCGCAAGAGCTTCGGTGGTTGGTTTAACCGCGTTATGCAGTGCATTAAGTAAGCGGTTACGCTTACGCACCAGAATTATGGTGGCTATAGCTCAGTTGGTAGAGCCCTGGATTGTGATTCCAGTTGTCGTGGGTTCGAGTCCCATTAGCCACCCCAGATTTTGCTGGGACATGCGAAGGTGGCGGAATTGGTAGACGCGCTAGCTTCAGGTGTTAGTGTTCTTACGGACGTGAGGGTTCAAGTCCCTCTCTTCGCACCAGGCAAAACAAGTAAGCAGTAACAGGCAGTACAAAATCGGCGAGTAGCGCAGCTTGGTAGCGCAACTGGTTTGGGACCAGTGGGTCGGAGGTTCGAATCCTCTCTCGCCGACCATCATTTAAGAAACCTGCTTTGCAAAAAGCAGGTTTTTTTTCGTCTGTAGCAAAAGAGGATGAGAACCT
>NZ_SDFT01000001.1:0-16622 GCF_004916815.1 Pantoea sp. R102 | reverse complement strand
CCCGGACTGTACACCCGCGGGAGAGGGGACCGATCGAGCGAGCAGTGGATTCTTTCGTTACATGTGGCAGCGTTTCCCTCTCCCGATGGGAGAGGGCCAGGGTGAGGGCATCAGGCCGCAGCATCCCGCATCAGACCGCAGTGTCCCGCGTCAGTCCGCCAGCAAATGCCCGTACATCGCCAGCAGGCGACGGGTGACGCCGTTGGTCCAGCCGAAGCCGTCCTGTAGCGGATACTCACCGCCGCCGCCCGGGCGGGCGCGATCGCCGCTGATATCGTACTTCTCTACCAGCTTATGGTGCAGTGAATAGAAGTTCTTCACCGTGGTCAGCCAGTTAACCGCAATCTCGGTTGCCAGCGTCTCTTCACCGTAGTTATTCAGTCCGACCACCGCCATCCACTGCAGTGGTGCCCAGCCGTTGGGTTTATCCCACTGCTCGCCGCTCTCCACCATGGAGGTCACCAGGCCGCCCTGCGTTAGCAGCAGCTGGCGCAGCGCCACCGCCTGCAGATGCGCCTGTTCCGGTGAAGCCAGCCCCAGGAACAGCGGTACCACCGCCGCTGCGGTAAAGGCACCAAAGCGTTCACGTCGCCAGTCGTAGTCGCGGTACACGCCTGCGGTGTTGTCCCACAGATAGCGATGAATCGCCTGCTTGCGCGCATCCGCTTTCTTCTGCCACGCCAGGCCGGTGAGTTCTTCGCCCTTCGCGTGCGCCAGCGTCGAGATCATCAGCTCCAGCTTGTAGAGAAACGCATTCAGATCTACCGGAATAAACTGGGTGGTGCGAATGCTGGCCAGACGCTGCGGATCGCGCAACCAGCGCGAAGAGTAATCCCAGCCGGAAGCGGCACCGGCGCGCAGATCGCGATAGACCTCGCTGGCCGGACGACGCGATTTGCTGGCGGTTTCCACATCTTCCATCCACGACTCATCGCGCGGCGTGTCGCGATCGTCCCAGTAGCGGTTGAGCAGCGAACCATCCGGCATGCGCACCACGTGACGATAGGCCTGATGCGGCATCAGCTCGCCGGCTCCGTCCATCCAGAACTGATACTCTTTCATCAGCTGGTCAAGATAGCGCTTCGCGCCGCGAATGCCGTCCTCTTCAAACAGCTCGACCATCAGCGCGAACACCGGCGGCTGCGAGCGGCTGAGGTAATAGGTACGGTTGCCATTCGGCACGTGACCGTAGTTGTCAATCAGCCAGGCGAAGTTGTCCGCCATATGACGCAGCAGATCGTCGCGGCCCGCTTCGGCCAGTCCCAGCATGCTGAAATAAGAGTCCCAGTAATACGTTTCACCAAAACGCCCGCCGGGCACCACGTAGGGCTTCGGCAGCGGCAGCAATGACGAATGCGGTAAATGCTGCTGCGGCATTTTGGTTAACACTGGCCACAGATCGTCAATATGTTCCGTCAGGGTTTTATCCGGATTGGAAACATAAAAACTCTCATAGACCTGCGGTAAATAAAAATGCTCGTGGACAAATTTTTCCAGGTCGAACTCCGCCGAGCGTTTGCGGCGGCGATAGCGGATTAAAATATCCAGCGGATCGAATTTAGGCGCGCAGTCCGGAAACGTTTTGCTGTCGGCAAAAATACGTGACGTCTGCACGTGCTCAAACAGCTCCAGATAGCGATCGGCAGGCGTCAGCGCATCAGGCGCAGGCAGGCCTTCGATCAGCTCGGGTTCCGGCTCCGAATCCTGCATACCTTCGCGGATAAACTCGTGAGGATCGTATTGATACCCCAGATCAGCATGGGCTTCGTGTTCTCCGAAAGCTTGACGTTGCTGGTGGTTAGTATTAATAGCGGCCTCCTGAAATTGCCTGGTTGCTCAAAGGACAAATTATAGATCTCTGACCCGATGAGACAACAATGCGAAATATCTATGAACGTAATAAATCTTGTCGATTGATCGGCTTTTTAAGGCTTTTTTCAGCGAATACAACGCCCTATATTTCAGGAATTGAAAGCAGTGTTTCAGATGAAGCTTTAAATAAATGAACAGATTTATCTGTAAATAAAAAAATCGTCAGTGATGACGGCAAAAAAGCGGGAAGAGGTTGATCATTTGATGGCAGACGAGACGGGGGAAAAGAGGGCTTTTCGTCGCCCTCACCCCGGATTTCACCGCAGGTGAGGGCGCCATCAGCGCCTTACTTTGCCAGCGTGGCCTTAATTACCGCGGCGAACGGTGTGGTCGGGCGGCCAATGAGTTTGCTGAGCGTGTGGCTGTCGTCGAACAGGGCACCCTGAGCGGCACCGGCGTCGGAATCCGCCAGCAGTTCGGCCAGCGGCGCGGGTAAGCCGGCTCCGATCAGCGCCGCACTGAACTCCGCAGGCGGCAGGTTAACGTACTCCACCTGTTCGCCGGACTGGCGGGCGATCTCCGCACTGAATTCTGCCAGCGTATAGCTGTCATCGCCGGCCAGTTCGTACACTTTGCCGGCCTGATCGTCACGGCTGATCACCTCTGCCGCCGCGGCAGCATAATCCTCGCGCGCCGCCGACGCGATGCGCCCGTTGCCCGCCGCGCCGATAAAGGCATGATGCGCTAACGCCGGTGCGATGCTGGCCGCATAGTTTTCGCTGTACCAGCCGTTACGCAGCAGGGCATAAGGGATGCCTGAAGCCTGCAGCAGCGCTTCGGTGGCGCGGTGTTCGACGCCCAGACCCAGCGGCGAGGTATCGGCATGCAGCAGACTGGTATACGCGATAAATGACACGCCTGCCGCTTTGGCGGCATCAATCACCGCCCGGTGCTGGGCTTCGCGCTGGCCCACTTCGCTGGAGGAGATCAGCAGCACTTTCTGCACGCCGGCAAAGGCGCCCTGCAGCGTCTGTGGCTGGTTGTAATCTGCGGTACGCAGCGCGACGCCGAGCGCCTGCAGGTCCTGCGCCTTTTCCAGTGAACGTACTACCGCGATGATCTCGCTGGCCGGTACTTTCTTCAGCAAGGCATTAATCACTAAACGGCCCAGTTGGCCAGTGGCTCCGGTAATCGCAATCATGGTGTTTTTCCTCAGGTTGAACTGGTATGGAAACAGCCTACGAGATAAACTAACTTTTAGTAAGTACTTACAGATTTGTTAGTTTGAGCGGAGTGATGTAAATGGCTGAAAACCTGAGTGATAAATTTTCCCGTGGTGAATTGCTCAATGTGAACTGCCCGTCACGTGAGGTGTTAAAACGGATTACCAGCCGCTGGAGTGTGCTGGTGTTACTGGCGCTGCGTGCTGAGACGCTGCGCTTCAGCGAACTGCGCCGCCGGATTGGTGGCATCAGTGAACGCATGCTGGCGCAGACGCTGCGCTACATGGAAGAGGATGGCTTCATTGAGCGTATCGCTTATGAAGTGGTGCCGCCGCACGTGGAGTACCGGCTGACGACGCTGGGCCATGAGGTGGAAGGGCAGGTCATCGGCCTCGCCGACTGGCTGGAAAGCAATGTCCACCGCATCATTAAAGCGCCGCAGACAGCGTGAGTGCCGTCGCGGCGCGCCAGGCTCAGACGTGCAAATATTTCTCAAACCAGCCGAGTGTGCGACGCCATGCCAGTGCTGCGGCAGCTTTGTCATAGCGTGGCGTTGAGTCGTTGTGAAAGCCGTGATTCACGCCGGGATAAATATACGCTTCATAGGTTTTGTGGCTGGCTTGCAGGGCGGCTTCATAGGCTGGCCAGCCTTCGTTGATGCCTTTATCCAGCGCGGCATAGTGCAGCAGCAGCGGCGCCTGAATGCGCGCCACATCTTCCGCTTTTGGCTGGCGGCCGTAGAACGACACGGCGCAGGCCAGCTCAGGAAACGCCACTGCCGCCGCATTTGCTACGCCGCCGCCATAACAGAAGCCGGTGATGCCGACCTTGCCGTTCCCCTCGGGATGCTGCATCAGGAAATCGACCGCCGCGAAGAAATCGTTCATCAGTTTGGTCGGGTCGACTTTGGCCTGCATCGCACGGCCCTCTTCATCATTGCCCGGATAGCCGCCCAGCGAACTTAAGCCATCCGGCGCCAGCGCGACATAGCCCGCTTTGGCGACCCGTCTCGCCACGTCTTCAATGTAAGGGTTCAGGCCGCGATTCTCGTGTACCACCACCACGGCACCCAGCTTGCCGCTGGCGTGAGTCGGGCGCACCCGATAAGCGCGTACCTCGCCATGTCCCTGGGGCGACGGGTAGTGAATGTATTCGGCGTTGATATCAGGATCGGTAAACGACACCTGCTCTGCCAGCGCATAATTGGGGCTCATGGCGCTGAGCAGGGTGGCTCCGGTCATGCCGGCGATGGTGAACTTCGCGGTCAGCGAGAGAAACTCGCGCTTGCTGATGCGACCGTGCGCATAGTAGTCATAAAGCTCAAGCAGTTCCTGGGGAAAATCCTGGGCGGTAAGACGGGTCATAACCTCTCCTTCGCTGATTAACCGGACTGTGCTGCTTTAACAAAGCACAGCCTGACGCCGCTGGCAAATGCCATGCCCCAGCGGGTTAATGCGCGATGGCTCACAGAATGTCACCGAAAGACAGCAAATTAATTTCTTTTTGGTCTATAAAAATTATCTTTTAATTAACAAAGTTTCTTTCTGGCGACTGTGCAGGAAATTTTACAGCGTAACGTGAAGGTGCGGTCCTCTGCCGTTTTGTCTGGCGCAGTAATTAACAGCTAAATTAGCCAGTTACCAGATTAACGCCTTTTCCTCTCGCTCTGCTTAATAACAAGATTGTCACAATAAATCACGGGCTTTAACCTTAACTTAGTGATTTTAAACAAGTAGTTTCTGGTGAAAACAATGATCGAAATCAAAAAATACTGTTATAGTTTTAGCCATTCCCACTGTTTCTTTTTGTTCTCGCCGCTTGCCTTACAATTGGCGTGAATCTCTTCCGACGTCACGAAATAATAATCTTGTGCGTCAAACTTGTTAATTATAAGTAAAAATTCGGTGCAATCTTGTGGCAAAGAGGTAAGCAATGTTTGGATTAGATGCCTTCCACCTGGCCAGGATTCAGTTCGCCTTTACTGTTTCCTTCCATATTATTTTCCCGGCCATCACCATCGGTCTCGCCAGTTTCCTGGCGGTGCTCGAAGGCATGTGGCTGAAAACCCGTAACGAGACCTATCGCGATCTCTACCACTTCTGGTCCAAAGTCTTTGCCGTTAACTTCGGTATGGGCGTGGTGTCCGGACTGGTGATGGCGTATCAGTTTGGTACCAACTGGAGTGGCTTCTCGCAGTTTGCCGGCAGTATTACCGGTCCGCTGCTGACCTATGAAGTACTCACCGCCTTCTTCCTTGAAGCGGGCTTCCTCGGCGTGATGCTGTTTGGCTGGAACCGCGTTGGGCCGGGCCTGCACTTCTTTGCCACCTGCATGGTTGCGCTCGGCACCATCATCTCTACCTTCTGGATCCTCGCGTCCAACAGCTGGATGCATACCCCGCAGGGCTACATCATAGAGAATGGCATCGTGGTGCCGCAGGACTGGTTCAGGATTGTCTTCAACCCGTCGTTCCCGTACCGCCTGTTCCATATGTCGGTGGCGGCCTTCCTCGCCAGCGCCTTCTTTGTGGGCGCGTCTGGCGCGTGGCATCTGCTGCGCGGTAACGATAACCCGGCCATCCGTAAAATGTTCTCCATGGCACTGTGGATGGCGCTGATCGTGGCACCGATTCAGGCGATGATCGGCGATGCACACGGCCTGAACACCCTTGAGCATCAGCCAGCAAAAATTGCGGCGATTGAAGGCCACTGGGAAAACCCGCCGGGTGAAGCGACGCCGCTGATCCTGTTCGGTATTCCGGATATGGATGAAGAGCGCACCAAATATGCGCTGGAAGTGCCGTACCTCGGCAGCCTGATTTTGACCCACAGCCTGGATAAGCAGGTGCCGGCGCTGAAGAGCTTCCCGAAAGAGGACCGCCCGAATTCGCTGGTGATTTTCTGGTCGTTCCGCGTCATGGTGGCGATGGGCCTGCTGATGATCACCCTCGGCGTGCTGAGCTTGTGGCTGCGCTACCGCAAGCGGTTGTATAGCTCGCGGCCGTTCCTGTGGTTCGCCCTGCTGATGGGCCCGTCCGGCCTGATCGCGATTCTGGCGGGCTGGTTTACCACCGAGATTGGTCGTCAGCCGTGGGTGGTGTATGGCGTGCAGCGCACCATTGATGCGGTGTCGGCGCACGGCGACCTGCACATGAGTATCAGCCTGCTGGCCTTCATCCTCGTCTATTCATCGGTGTTTGGTGTCGGCTATGTCTACATGATGCGCCTGATCAAGAAAGGTCCGCTGACCGGCGAAGGTAAAGATGTGCGCCACGGTGGTCCGGGGCAGGGCAAAACGCCTGCGCGTCCGCTTTCTGCTGCCCATGAGAGCCTGAACGAACCGCAGGAGGGTAAATAAATGATCGATTTCTCCATTATCTGGTTCGCCATTATCGTGTTCGCCACCCTGATGTATATCGTGATGGATGGCTTCGATCTTGGCATCGGTATCCTGTTCCCGTTCAATAAAGATGCGGTTGAGCGCGACATGATGGTGAATACCGTTGCGCCGGTCTGGGATGGCAACGAAACCTGGCTGGTGCTGGGCGGTGCCGGTCTGTATGGTGCGTTCCCGCTGGCCTATTCGGTGATTGCCGATGCGCTGGCCATTCCGCTCACCGCGATGCTGATTGGCCTGATTTTCCGTGGCGTGGCGTTTGAGTTCCGCTTCAAGGCCACGGAAGAACACCGCGCGTTCTGGGATAAATCATTTATCGCCGGTTCACTGCTGGCGACCTTCAGTCAGGGCGTTGCGGTCGGTGCGATTATCGATGGCTTCCCGGTGAAAGGACGCGAGTTTGCCGGCTCTGCGCTGGACTGGCTGGCGCCGTTCCCGCTGTTCTGCGGCGTCGGTCTGGTGGTGGCGTACGCGCTACTGGGCTGTACCTGGCTGATTATGAAAACCGAGCATGAGCTGCACCGTAAGATGTCCGCGCTGGCGACGCCGCTGGTGATCGCGCTGCTGCTGATTGTCGGCATTATCAGCCTGTGGACGCCGTTCACCCACGATGCGATTGCGCACCGCTGGTTCAGCCGTCCTAACCTGTTCTGGTTCCTGCCGGTACCGGTGCTGGTGCTGCTGTGTTCGTGGGGAATCGTGCGCGCCATCAAGCGTGAGGCGCACTACTCGCCGTTCCTGCTGACGCTGGCGCTGGTGTTTCTCGGCTTCTCCGGCCTCGGTATTAGCGTGTGGCCGCACATTATTCCGCCGTCGATCACCATCTGGGACGCCGCGTCACCGCCGCAGAGTCAGGCCTTTATGCTGGTCGGTAGCTTACTGATTATTCCGGTGATTCTGGGTTATACCTTCTGGAGTTACTACGTGTTCCGCGGAAAAATCAAAGCCGACGAAGGATACCACTGAGATGCAAACCGAGGTCAGCAATATGAGCAACCCCACTGAAACGAAAGCCCCCTGGTGGAAGCGCGTGCTGTGGTTAGTAATCATCTACGGCGCAAGCGTGCTGGCACTGGGCGTGGTGGCATCACTGTTTCGTATGATGATGACGGCAGCGGGCATGCGTTCGCACTGAGTGGTCGATGAGGGCAGGCACGCCTGCCCGGTGTTATCGGTCGCCATTAATGGCGACCCTGCAAGGCGATGCACGATTTTCACAGGGTGCGCATTAATGCGCACCGCTACGCGCAGGCACATCACTGCTCAACGATGCGATGCCGTTAAGACGATAAAAGGTTAGTTACCTAAGCAATTAATGCTTTTCCCGTCTCGCTGTCTTTACTCTTCCTTACGTTATCCATACGATTTTGTTATATTTATGTGACGGATTACGCAAAAGCACCGCCTTTCCCAACCCATTCAATTAAAAAAATGCTCAGCCTGAATCTGAAAAAACAGTACATCAACGATCTGGTGGACTGGATCGAAGCCAATCTGACCGACGAGCTCAACATCGATCTGATTACCCTGAAATCCGGTTACTCCAAGTGGCACATGCAGCGCATGTTTAAAGAGATGACCGGCCAGACGCTGGCCTCGTACACGCGCAAACGTCGTCTGACGCTCGCTGCCATGGCGCTGCGCCTGACCAGCATGCCGCTTATCGATATCGCCGTGCGGTTTGGCTTTGATAATCAGCAAAACTTTACCCGGGTGTTTAAAAGCCACTTCGCCATGACGCCAGGCGCTTATCGCCGCATTCCTGAGATGCAGATGAAAGACTTCCACAGCCGCATCTCAACCCAGCGGCAGTGGGTGAGTGCGCGCCTGGCAGAGAAGCCGGAGCTGAAGCTGTGCGGAGAAGTGATCGAGTGGGAGTGCCGCTTCGGCGAATACATTGACCACCACAATCACGTGGTGGCGCAGCATACGCGTGATTTCATCGCCTTCGCCGGCCAGCACGTGCAGCGTGGCTGGCTGGGTTTTCAGTTCAGCCCGGGGGTTAACTCCAGCGATCAGCAGCATATCAGCCTGTTTCAGGCGCTGGAGAGCCAGTACGCCGATGTGCTGACCGGTAATGTGCAGAACTGGACCGGTGAAAGCGGACTGTATGCGGAGATCGATTGGCACGGTGCGCCGGAAGAGATCAATGCCTTTACCGCAGAGGTGTATTACAACCATCTGCCTGCGCTCGGCGTGGCGCGGCGGCCGGGCAAGGACCTGATTAAGCTCGATCTCCGCTACAGCACGCCAGATCTACTGCAGGGCACGTTCTACATTCCGGTTAAGGTCGGATAATGCATATTTCGTGCGGTAAACTGTGATAAACCGCACGATTTTATAAATTCCTGCGCCTGAGTGGCGTAAAATCCTTCACTGAGACCTGACTGACCGTGGAAAACACTGTTTGCCACCTCTCAGGCTGGATCATCACCTGCATGCCTGGTCCATTCCGGACCGTTATAGTGAAAAGACAAAAAATTATGCGACTTCTACCGTTGTTACTTTCAACAGCGCTTGTGGCGTTTTCCGCGCTGGCAAGTGCCCAGATGGCTGAGCCTTTCTCACCGCCAGGCGGCCTGCATCCGCATCAGCCGCATTGCGCCCAGCACGAGATTGCCGGCGACAATGCGCTGCCCCAGCAGCATAGCGATGACGTGACGCTGCTGACCTGCACCAACCATCAGGCCTGATGGCGCGCCTGGCTTCCTTCACGCCGGTTAAGTAAAGAATCTGCCAGCCGCTCAATTCCGTCGCGGCGCGATTTATCGTGCCCGCGCACCCCTTCATTTCCCGTTTTAAGCTTTTTGCTCGGAAATTCCGAGTAATAAACGAGACATAAGCTGCTTTTAACGAGGTGTCTCAGCCGCTAAACTTCTCCACCAAATGTCTCTGCTCAGGAGGAGTTGTGAACAAACCCCGTAGTATTCGAAGCTTGCTGAAAAGCTTTATCGAAAGTGACGCCAGTAACGGCATGGTGCTGATTCTGGCGGCCGTGGCGGCGATGGTGCTGGCCAATAATGCTGCCACCGCGCAGGGCTATCAAAACCTGCTGGCGGAGCCGGTACAAATTCGCTTCGGCGCGCTGGATATCAGCAAAAATCTGCTGTTGTGGATTAATGATGCGCTAATGGCGCTATTCTTTTTGCTGATTGGCCTCGAAGTGAAGCGCGAGCTGATCACCGGTGAGCTGGCCAGCCGCGATCGTGCCATCTTCCCGGTGATTGCAGCGCTGGGTGGGATGGTCGCACCGGCGCTCATCTTCCTTCTGTTCAACCACGATAACGACATTGCCCGCAACGGCTGGGCCATCCCGACCGCCACCGACATCGCCTTTGCACTCGGCGTGCTGGCGCTGCTTGGCAGTCGCGTACCGGCGGCGCTGAAAGTGTTCCTGATGGCGCTGGCGATCATTGACGATCTCGGTGCCATCGTGATTATTGCGCTGTTCTACACCAGCGATCTGTCGGTGCTGTCGCTGAGCGTGGCAGCCGGTGCCATCGTGCTGCTGGCAATCCTCAATCGCTGCGGCGTACGCAACATCGCGGTGTATATGCTGGTGGGCGTGGTGCTGTGGACCGCGGTGCTGAAGTCCGGTGTGCATGCCACGCTGGCGGGCGTCGTGGTGGGCTTCTTTGTGCCGCTGGAGGAGAAAGAGGGACACTCACCGGCTGAGCACCTGGCGCACGGACTGATGCCGTGGGTGAACTGGCTGATCCTGCCGCTGTTCGCGTTCGCCAATGCCGGCATCTCGCTCAGCGGCATCACCTTTGGCGATGTGCTGTCGCCGGAGCCGCTTGGTATTATCCTCGGTCTGCTGATTGGTAAACCGTTAGGGATCACGCTGTTCTGCTGGCTGGCGGTGAAGCTGCGGCTGGCGGCGCTGCCAGGCAGTACCACCATTCGCGACATTATGGCCATCGGCGTGCTGTGCGGTATCGGCTTTACCATGTCGATCTTCATCAGCTCGCTGGCGTTTGACGCCGCGCATGAACAGCTGGTGACGTTCTCGAAGCTGGGCATTCTTAGCGGTTCACTGCTGTCGGCGGTGATAGGTTATACGCTGCTGCGCATCAAACTGCGCTAATAAGGAGAGGCGCAAGCCTCCTTTATGGTATGAATCAGCTCAATTTTAATCATCTCTACTACTTCTGGCAGGTGTGCAAAACCGGTTCGGTGGTGCGCGCCGCTGAAGTGCTGTGCCTCACGCCGCAGACCGTAACCGGCCAGATCAAAGCGCTGGAAGAGCAGCTGAATGGCGTGCTGTTTCGCCGTCAGGGGCGCGGCCTGGTGCCCACCGAGCTGGGGCAGCTGGTGTTCCGCTATGCCGATCGCATGTTTATGCTCAGCCAGGAAATGCTCGATATCGTTAACTACCGCAAGGAGTCGCATCTGCTGTTTGATGTTGGCGTGGCGGATGCGCTGTCAAAACAGCTGGTGAGCAAGGTGCTGGAAACGGTGGTTATGGCCGGCGAGAAAATTCAGCTGCGCTGCTTTGAATCAACGCATGAAATGCTGCTGGAGCAGCTCAGTCAGCATAAGCTGGATATGATCCTCTCCGACTGCCCGATAGATTCAACCCAGCAGGCCGGGCTGTTTTCGGTCAAGCTCGGCGAATGTCCGGTTAGCTTCTGGTGTAATGCGCCACTGCCTGAGCTGCCGTTTCCGGCCTGTCTGGAGCAGCGGCGCCTGCTGTTGCCCGGCCGGCGCTCGATGCTGGGGCGCAAGCTGCTGAACTGGATCCACAGTCAGGGGTTACAGGTTGAGATTCTCGGTGAATTTGATGATGCGGCGCTGATGAAGGCGTTTGGCGCGCAGAACAATGCGATCTTTGTCGCACCGACGCTGTACGGGGATGATGTCTATCGTGACGATAGCGTGCGCGAGATCGGCAGGCTGGAGACGGTGATGGAGGAGTATCACGTTATTTTTGCCGGGCGCATGATTCAGCATCCGGCGGTGCAGCGCATTTGCCATCGCGACTTCAGCGCGCTGTTCAGCCACGGATCGCAGGCATAAAAAAACCGGCGAAGCGCCGGTTCTTTTAACAAAGCGATAAACAGACGGCGATTAAGCCAGTTTGTTGATCTGAGCAGTCAGGTTTGCTTTATGACGTGCAGCTTTGTTTTTGTGGATCAGACCTTTAGCAGCCTGACGGTCCACGATTGGTTGCATTTCGTTGAATGCGTTCTGCGCAGCAGCTTTGTCGCCGGTTGCGATAGCCGCGTATACTTTCTTGATGAAAGTACGCATCATAGAACGATTGCTCGCGTTATGCTTGCGACGTTTCTCAGATGTTACGGCGCGTTTCTTAGCTGATTTGATATTAGCCAAGGTCCAACTCCCAAATGTGTTCTATATGGACAAATCAAAGGCCGAGGACTATGCCTTTTGCGCCTTCTTTTGTCAATGGATTTGTGCAATAAAGCGTCGTTTTAACCACGACACCCGCTTACGTAATTGATGGCGCAAGATTCTACCAGCAACACCGCGCTGAATACAGTATTTCGCAACAAAATTGTTGTGATGGGGCCGGAGCCGCCAGCCAGCGGGCGCCTGACGCTGAATCAGGCGCAGGAAAGGCACGCAGACGGGTTAACCTGAACGCTATTCAAGGGTATAATCCGCCGATTTCCACCGGTTTGAGTCAGCCATGAAGTTTATCCGCGGTATTTACAATCTGAAAGAGCAGCATCGCGGCTGCGTCCTGACCATTGGTAATTTTGACGGCGTGCATCGCGGCCACCAGGCGCTGATGGCGGAGTTAATTGCCGAAGGACGTAAACGCAACCTGCCGGTGGTGGTGATGCTGTTTGAGCCACAGCCGCTGGAGCTGTTTGCCGGCGACAAAGCGCCGGCGCGCCTGACGCGTCTGCGTGAAAAGCTCAGGTACCTCGCACTGGCGGGCGTTGATGCCGTGGTGTGCGTGCGCTTCGATCGCCGTTTTGCGGCACACTCAGCACAAAGCTTTATCAGCGAACTGCTGGTCGACAAGCTCAATGTGAAATTCCTCGCAGTGGGGGATGATTTCCGCTTTGGCGCTGGTCGCCAGGGGGATTTCCTGTTATTACAGAAAGCCGGTGCGGAGTATGGCTTTGAGGTCATCAGCACCCAGACCTATTGTGATGGCGGCAAACGTATCAGCAGTACGGCGGTACGTCAGGCGCTGGCGCAGGACGATTTTGCTCAGGCGCAGCAGCTGCTCGGTCATCCGTTCAGTATTTCTGGCCGCGTAGTGCACGGTGATGCACTGGGACGCACCATTGGTTTCCCGACCGCCAATCTCCCGCTTCGTCGTACCGTGACGCCGGTAAAAGGTGTCTTTGCGGTTGAAGTGCTGGGGCTGGGCGAGCAGCCGATTCCCGGCGTGGCAAACATTGGTACGCGCCCGACGGTAAAAGGTCTGCGTCAGCAGCTTGAAGTTCACCTGCTCGACACACATATGAATCTTTATGGGCGCCACATTGAGGTGGTGCTGAAGCAGAAGATTCGCGACGAACAGCGTTTCGCTTCGCTGGACGCGCTGAAAGAACAAATTGCGAAAGATGTGGTGACGGCCCGCCAATTTTTTGGGCTAAAAACACCGGTTTAATGACCGAAATACGGAACCGAGAATCTGATGAGTGACTATAAATCTACCCTGAATTTGCCGGAAACGGGGTTCCCGATGCGTGGCGATCTGGCCAAACGCGAACCGGGAATGCTGCAACGTTGGTATGATGACAACCTGTACGGCATCATCCGCGCAGCCAAAAAAGGGAAAAAAACCTTTATCCTGCATGATGGCCCTCCGTATGCGAACGGCAGCATTCATATTGGTCACTCAGTTAACAAGATTCTGAAAGATATTATCGTTAAGTCGAAAGGCATGGCGGGCTTTGACTCGCCGTATGTTCCCGGCTGGGACTGCCACGGCTTACCGATTGAGCACAAAGTTGAGCAGATGATTGGCAAGCCGGGCGAGAAAGTCAGCGCAGCTGAATTCCGCGCAGCCTGCCGCAACTACGCGGCGGAGCAGGTTGAAGGCCAGAAGAAGGACTTCATCCGCCTTGGCGTGCTCGGCGACTGGGATCGTCCTTATCTGACCATGAATTTCCAGACCGAAGCCAACATCATTCGCGCGCTGGGCAAGATCATTGGTAATGGCCATCTGCACAAAGGCGCCAAGCCGGTGCACTGGTGCATGGACTGCCGTTCCGCGCTGGCGGAAGCGGAAGTGGAGTATTACGACAAAACCTCACCTTCTATCGACGTGATGTTTAACGCGCTGGACGCCGATGCGGTGCGCGCGAAGTTTGGCGTTGCAACGTCAGAAGGCCCGGTTTCACTGGTTATCTGGACTACCACGCCGTGGACCATGCCGGCAAACCGCGCCATCTCGCTGCATCCGGAATTCGACTACCAGCTGGTGCAGATTGCCGGCCGCAGCCTGATCCTCGCGAAAGATCTGGTGGAATCGGTACTGAAACGCGCAGGCATCAGCGAGTGGCAGGTGCTGGGCGAATGCAAAGGCGCCGCGCTGGAGCTGCAGCTGTTCCAGCATCCGTTCCTTGAGCAGATCCAGTCGAAAGTGGTGCTGGGCGAGCACGTCACGCTGGACGCCGGTACCGGTGCGGTGCACACCGCGCCAGGCCACGGTCCGGATGACTATGTGATCGGCCAGAAATACGGCATCGAAACCGCTAACCCGGTCGGGCCGGACGGCGCGTATCTGCCGGGCACCTATCCAACCCTGGATGGCGTTAACGTATTTAAAGCCAACGACATGATCGTTGCGCTGCTGCAGGAGAAAGGTGCGCTGCTGCACGTGGAAAAACTGCTGCACAGCTATCCGCACTGCTGGCGTCATAAAACGCCAATCATCTTCCGGGCTACGCCGCAGTGGTTTATCAGCATGGATCAGAAAGGCCTGCGTGCGCAGTCGCTGAAAGAGATCAAAGGTGTGCAGTGGATCCCGGACTGGGGCCAGGCGCGTATCGAAGCGATGGTCGCTAACCGTCCGGATTGGTGCATCTCGCGTCAGCGCACCTGGGGCGTGCCGATGGCGCTGTTCGTCCATAAAGAGAGCGAGCAGCTGCACCCGGATACGCTGGAGCTGATGGAGAAAGTGGCGCAGCGTGTCGAGCAGGACGGTATTCAGGCGTGGTGGGATCTCGATCCGCGCGATCTGATGGGCGATGACGCCGATCACTACGTCAAAGTGCCGGATACCCTCGACGTCTGGTTTGACTCCGGATCGACCAGCTTCTCGGTGGTGGATGCGCGTCCGGAATTTGACGGGCACGCACCGGATATGTATCTGGAAGGCTCGGATCAGCATCGCGGCTGGTTCATGTCGTCGCTGATGATCTCCACGGCGATGAAAGGCAAAGCGCCTTACCGTCAGGTACTGACCCACGGCTTCACCGTCGACGGTCAGGGCCGCAAAATGTCGAAATCAATCGGCAACACCGTGGCACCGCAGGATGTGATGGACAAGCTGGGCGCGGATATTCTGCGTCTGTGGGTGGCCTCGACCGACTATTCCGGTGAGATGGCCGTATCCGACGAAATCCTGAAACGGGCCGCCGACAGCTATCGCCGTATCCGTAACACCGCGCGCTTCCTGTTGGCGAACCTTGCAGGCTTCAACCCGGCGACCGACTGCGTCAGCCCGGAAGAGATGGTAGTGGTGGATCGCTGGGCCGTAGGCCGTGCGCTGGCGGCACAGCAGGACATTGTGCAGTCGTACGAGAACTACGATTTCCACGAAGTGGTGCAGCGTCTGATGCACTTCTGCTCCATCGAGATGGGCTCGTTCTACCTCGACGTGATCAAAGATCGTCAGTACACCGCGAAGGGCGACAGCCTGGCGCGTCGCAGCTGCCAGACCGCGCTGTGGCATATCGCTGAAGCGCTGGTGCGCTGGATGGCGCCGATCATGTCGTTCACCGCGGATGAGATCTGGGGCTATCTGCCTGGCGAGCGTCCACAGTACGTGTTCACCGAAGAGTGGTATCAGGGCCTGTTTGGTCTGGCGCAGGATGAAGCGCTGAATGATGCTTACTGGGCAGAACTGCTGAAAGTGCGCGGTGAAGTGAATAAGGTGATCGAGCAGGCGCGCAGCGACAAGCGCATCGGCGGTGCACTCGAAGCCACCGTCACGCTGTACGCCGATCCGGAACTGGCGGCGAAGCTGCAGGCGCTGGGCGATGAGCTGCGTTTCGTGCTGCTGACCTCGGGCGCGACCGTGGCGGATTACGTGACGGCCAGCGACGAAGCGCAGCAGAGCGAGCTGTTAAAAGGTCTGAAAATCGCGCTGCATAAAGCAGAAGGCGAGAAATGTCCGCGCTGCTGGCATTACACTACTGACGTCGGCCAGAATCCGGAGCATGCTGCGGTGTGTGGACGTTGCTACACCAACGTAGCCGGAAACGGTGAAGTGCGGAAATTTGCCTGATGAGTAAACTGTGCTCAACCGGACTGCGCTGGGTATGGCTGGTGCTGGTGGTGATCGTGGTCGATTTTGCCAGCAAGCAGTGGGTCATGAACAACATGATGCTGCATGAAACTCAGCCGCTGATGCCGTTCCTGAACCTGTTCTACGCGCACAACTATGGCGCGGCGTTCAGCTTCCTGGCAGACAAAGGCGGCTGGCAGCGCTGGTTCTTTGCCGGTATCGCCATCGCCATTGTGGTGTCGCTGCTGGTGATGATGTACCGCAATCGCGCCAGCAATAAATTAACCAACATTGCCTACGCGCTGATTATTGGCGGGGCGCTGGGTAACCTGTTTGATCGTGCCTGGCACGGCTTTGTGGTCGACTTTATCGACTTCTATGTCGGTGACTGGCACTTCGCCACCTTTAACATTGCCGACTGCGGAATCTGCATTGGTGCGGCGCTGGTGGTGCTGGAGGGCTTTCTGAGCCCGAAAGGCAAACAGGTCACGAATAAATAAGGGTAACAGATGACAGACATCGTTCAGCGCGACAGCGCGCTGCTGGTGCATTTTACACTGAAGCTGGAGGATGGCTCGACGGCTGAATCCACGCGCGCCAACGGCAAGCCTGCGCTGTTCCGTCTGGGAGATGGCAGCCTGTCGGCGGCGCTGGAGCAGGAGCTGGTCGGACGTAAAGTGGGCGATCAGCACGCCTTTACGCTCGAGCCGGAAGACGCCTTTGGCGCTGCCAGCCCGGACCTGATCCAGTAC